>JAMLIB010000001.1:0-75000 GCA_023954415.1 Trueperaceae bacterium | reverse complement strand
GCGAGCGCGCCACGTTGTCGAACTGCGGCGAGGCGTGCCCGAACCCCACCTGCTGCGCCCCTACCGCGATGGGTAGGTAGAGGATGACGTAGCCGATCACCAGCAGGGCGCTCGTCTGGTAGATCGGGTAGAGCCACCGGACGGACAGGTAGACGAGCGCCAGCGAGACGATGACGCCCGGCAGCGAGTGAGCGATCCAGGTGGAACGCTCCGTCAGCATGGCAAGTCGGCCCGGGTAACGGACCGCGAGAAGGCTCACGGGGATGGCCGCGATGCTCGCCGCCAGCGCGGTGGCAAGCGCGTACTGCGCCGTGTCCTGCGTGGCACCGATGAGGCGCGCCCAGTCGAAGGCAGCGTCGGGCCGCAGCAGCAACCGCACCAACCCCCCGCCCATGGCGGACAGCGGCACTCCGAGCGCGAGCGCGAGCAGGAACCCCGACGCGCCAAGCCACAGCCAGCGGCTGCGTCCCAGGCGCCACAGGCTCGGGGCGCGCGCCACGCCGCCGCCCGTGCGCGCGGCGCTGGGCCGACCCCTCACCTTGAGGTCGAGCGCCAGCAGCGCGAGCGAACCGAGAGCGAGGACCAACGAGAGGGTCCGGGCGGCCTCTGGCGCGCTCAGGACGGTCACTCGCTGCACGATGGCGGTGGTCAGGGTCCGGAACCTGAGAAGCTCGAGGGCACCGAACTCCGCGAACATGTGTAGGGCGACGATCAGCCCACCGCCCGCGATGGCCGTCCGCAGTTGCGGGAGGGTCACCCGGAAGAACGCCACGGCCGCGCCCGTGCCGAGGGAGCGCGCGGCCTCCTCCTGCGCCGGGTCGAGCCCCCTGAGGGCGGCCACCACGGGCAGGTAGATGTACGGGTACATGGCGAGGCTGAGGATGATGACGGCGCCCGGCAGGCCGTAGATGAACGTCGAGCGGGGCGCCAGCTCGTAGAAGGTCGCTACCCAGGTGTACGAACCTACGAACGACGGGATCCCGAGCGGCAGCGCGAAGAGCACCGTGAGGAGCGGCCTGGCGGGCAGGTCGGTGCGCACCACCAACAGCGCCAGCGACACCCCGAGACCGGCGCAGGTCAGTGTCACGCCCAGCGCCAGCAGCAGGGTGTTGGTGATGAGCATGCCGGTGGTGGGGCTCGAGAGTTCGCGAAGGAGCAGTGGCAGGCTGATCCCGCCGCGGAAGAGCAGGTAGCCGACGGGCGTCAAGGCCAGCAGCGCCACCAGCACGGCCGGCACCGCCAAGGCCGCGGGCGGCCGCGCCCCAACGATCCTCGGGCGGGGAACTAGCGCTACGGGTGGGGCGTGCCGTTCAGGCGGTGGCGTGTTCTTGGTGGTCATGCGTCGTTACGCGCCCTAGGGTCCCTTCGGCGACGCGCACGCCCACGACGGTCCCGACCCGGGGCACAGAGTGGCCCTGCAGCCGCACCCGCACCGGCGCACCCGAGCCATCGACGCCCAACCGTAGGCGCACGACGCTATCGTGGCCGAAGAAGCTGGTGCTCATCACGCGCGCCTTGACGCCGCCGTCGGCCAGTTCCAACTGTTCGGGCCGCAGCATGACCATGCACTTGCCGAGCATGGAACCCCCGACGCCGCCTTGCACAGCGATGCAGCCGAGGGCGCACTCCACGCACGGGTGGACAGGGTCGGTGCCGGGCGGGGCCACCATGGCCGGCAGCAATATGGCCTCGCCAACGAAGCTGGCGACCTGCTGATCAGCGGGGCTGGCGTAAACTCCGTGCGGCGAGTCGGCCTGCACGACGCGCCCCTGGCGCATGACTGCCACGTGGTCGGCTAACGACAGGGCCTCCTCCTGGTCGTGGGTCACGAGTACCGCCGTGGTGCCAAGCGAGCGCAGCAGGTCGCGGACCTCCTCGCGCAACTCGACGCGCAGCGTGGCGTCGAGGGCTGAGAAGGGCTCGTCGAGCAGCACCACCTCGGGGAACGGCGCCAGGGCCCTGGCAAGGGCCACGCGCTGCTGCTGACCACCCGACAGTTCCTCCGGGCGCCTAGCCTCGTGGTCGGGAAGGCCAACGAGTTCGAGGAGTTGACGCACGCGCTCGGAACGCTGGCGCCGGGTGCGGCCGGAGAGGGCCCAGCCCCCAAGGCCGAAGCCCACGTTCTGCCCGACGCTGAGGTGCGGGAAGAGCGCCCCCTCTTGGGGGACGATGCCGATGCCGCGCCGCTCTGGCGGCACCTGGGTGGCGCCGCTCGTGAGGACCCTGCCGCCCAGCGTGACCTCGCCCCGGTCGGGCCGGTCGAAGCCCGCCACGACGCGGAGCAGCGTCGTCTTGCCGCAGCCGGACGCGCCGAGGATGGCCGTGAAGCCGCCGGCGCTCACGTCGAGGTCGACGTCCCGCAACGCATGCACGGGCGCGGGCTTGGCGTGGAAGCTCTTGCTGACGCCCTTGAGGCTCAGCATGCCGCCGACCTTGCCGCGGCCGTTACCGAACCTGGCCGCGCCCTCATGAGGTTGTCCTCGTGCCTGCTGACGACATACGAGCGTACTTCCTTATCCGGGCCCACGCTGGGCCGGGTCATCGGTTACCGGAGCCAGGCCCGGCAGCGCGCGCCGCAATCCTGACTCGACTGGTCAAGCTTACCTCACGCAGCGGCCCGCACCAGGTCACGGCGGTGCGGGGTCGGGCGGGCGCCGGCTCAGCCTTCCCACGGCGCCAAGCCCTGCCTGATGGTCTCCGCCGCGCCTGCGAGGGCCGCCAGCGCGGCCCGGTGGAGCCCGCTGCCGAACGTCACGCGCGCCACGCCCAACTCGGCCAGCCGCCCCAGACCCGGGGTGCTGGGACGCGCCATGACGTTGACGGGGCCTCCCACGCCCTTCACGTACGCTCCGATGTCGGCGTCTTCGCTGAGCATGATGGGGAACACGCAGTCAGCGCCGGCGGCCAGGTAGCGGCGGGCGCGCCCCATGGACCGTTCCAGTCGCGTCGCCTCCGGCCCGTCCTGCCGCACGTGCACGTCGACGCGGGCGTTGACCACCAGGCCGGTGTTGGCCGCTCGCGCGGCGCGCACGACGGCACCGATCCGCTCGACCTGCTGCTCCGCGGGCACCAACTGCCCGGTTCGCGGGTCGCTGTCTTCTAGGTTGCAGCCGACCACGCCGGCCCTGACCAACCGCTCCACCAGGGCATCTGCGCTCAGGCCGTAGCCGGTCTCGATGTCCGCCGTGACCAGCACCGGAGCCAGCCCCGGGCCCCGCGCCGCGGTCGCTCCCGCGACGATGCGCGCGGTGGCCGCGAACGCCTCTGCCGGGGGCGTGCCCTCGCCGTCGGAGTACCCGAGGGAGCGCGAGATGGCCCCGCTGGAAGTGGCGATGGCGCCAAACCCCGCCGTCACGAGGGTGGCGGCGCTGGCAGCGTCCCAGGCGTTCGGTAGCACGAGCGGACCCTGCCCGTGGTGGAGCGTCCTGAAACGCTCGGCGTCCGCCCGCCTGGTGACTGGGTTCGTCATGGTCGTAGCACCTCTCCCTAGCGCCCCTTCACCTAAAGGGCGTTGAACCTCGCGCGCAAACCCGCCGCGGCCGCGCGGGCGCCCCCTCGGGATCGTCCCCGACGCGAGGTTCGGCCTTGGGTCCTTCGGCGCCCTGCGACGCTTGCCGCATGGCGGCAGCATAAGCCCGTACTGGTCGGTGTCGGCCCGACCGTGAGGTGCTCAACCAGGTCCCTTCGCGTCCCGGCCCTTGGCCAACGCCGACGGCCACCAGATGGCGCGGCCGATGTCGTACGTGAGGGCAGGCACGAGCAGGGAGCGCACCACGAAGGTGTCGAGCAGCACCCCGAACGCCACGATGAACGCGATCTGGGCGAGAAACAAGACGGGTATGACGCCCAACGCCGCGAAGGTGGCAGCCAGCACCAACCCGGCGGAGGTGATGACGCCGCCCGTGACCGCGAGGCCCCTGACGATCCCCTCGCGGGTGCCGTGCGCCAGCGCCTCCTCGCGCACACGGGTCATGAGGAAGATGTTGTAGTCGATGCCGAGCGCCACGAGGAACACGAAGCCGTAGAGGGGCACGGCGGGGTCGGCGCCCGGGAAGCGGAAGATGCCGTCGAAGACCAACGCGGCCACGCCCAGCGCGCTGCCGAACGAGAGCATGGTGCTTAGCACCAGCAGCACGGGGGCCACCACGGCGCGCAGCAAGAGCATGAGGATGACGAGGATGACGGCCAGCACGACCGGGATGATGAGGTTGCGGTCGTGGATGGAGGCGTCGTTGGTGTCGATGGCGGTCGCCGTGACGCCGCCCACCAGGGCGCCCGGCGCCGCCGCCGCCAGCTCGCGCCTCAGGTCGCGCACGGTGGCCGCGGCCGCGTCAGAGTCGGCGGCGCTGTCGAGGGTGCCCTGCAGCAGCACCAAGCCGTCGACGACCGTCGGCGCCGGGGCCGGGGTGCCCGGAGGGCCGAACGCTGCCGGGCCGTCCGCGGTCACTGGCGCCGTGCCGCTGGCGGCGGCACTGGTCTTGACACTGACGCCGGTTATGCCCGCGTGGTCGAGCAGCACGTTGGCGGCGGCCTGTAGCTGGGCCTCCTGCACGGCCACCAGCACGGGGCTACCCGACCCGCCGGGGAAGTGCTTGCCGAGGGCCACCTGACCGTCGCGGGCCTGCGAGGCGCCCAGCACCAAGTCTGACTGGGGCACGCCACCGGCGTGCAGTTGCGTGACGGCGAGGGCGAGTACGACCAGCACCGCGGTCGTGAGCAGCCAGATCTGTCGCGGCCGCGTCTCGATCAGGCGCGCCAGCCGCCGCCAGCCCCCGTGAAGGGCCAGGCCGTGTTCGGCGGCCACGACCTCGGGCTCGTACTTGGGGCTGCGAGGCCAGAAGGCGGTGCGCCCGAACGAGTACAGCAAGGACGGCAACAGCGTGAGGGCCGCCAGCACGGCGAACACGATGCCGACTGACGCCACCGGCCCTAAGGTGCTGTTGGAGCGCAGGTCGCTGAGGAGCAGGCACATGAGGCCCGCGATGACGGTGGAGCCCGAGGCGACGATGGGCTCGACAGCGCCGCGCAGCGCGCGCCTGGTGGCCACCCAGCGGTCCTGGTTGACGCGCAACTCCTCCCGGTAACGCGAGACGTAGAGCAGCGAGTAGTCGGTGGCCGCGCCGATGACGAGGATGAAGAGGATGCCCTGGGTCTGGCCGCTGAGTAGTAGCACGCCCGACTTGGCCAGCCACCAGACGCTCAGGAGCGCCACGGTCAGCGCACACAGGCTGGTTGCCAGCACGGCGACGGGCAGGAGGAACGAGCGGTAGACGAGGATGAGGATGACGAAGACCGCGATGAGCGCCACGACGAGGAGGAGCCCGTCGATGCCCGCGAAACCCGCGACGAGGTCCGCGATGAAGCCCGCCGGGCCGGTCACGTAGACCGTCACGCCAGCCGGGGCCGAGGCGCGCAGCTGCGCCCCGATCGCGTCGACGGTGTCCGTGATGCCAGTTCCGGGCCTGACCGTCGCGAACGCCTGCGCCGCCAGGCCGTCCTGCGATGGGATCGCGGGCGACACCGCGACCACCCCTGCGACCGTCGGCAGCTTTTCCAGGCCGTCGCGGATGGTGGTCAGTTGCGCTTCGCTGAGTGTAGTGTCCGCCGCGAACACGAGAACCGCAGGCATGGCCTCCGAGCCGTTGAAGGCACCGAGCAGGCGCTGCACCTTGGTGGCGTCCGCCGAGTCGGGGAGGTAACTCGTCTGGTCGTTGGACGAGACCTCGCTCACGCGCCCGAAGTACGGCCCACCGATGCCGGCGCCGACCAGCCACGTCAAGACCAGGGCGGCCGGCAGCATGGCCCTCACCCACCGCTTGGGTCGCGCCGCAGTGGTAGTCGTTGGAGAGCCTTGAGGACCTGTGGCTGAGCGCTGTTTCATGGTGAATGCCTCCAGTGGCGAACGCGAGCTTAGCGAGGGTGCAGGTGGCGGCTCGGCCGTTTCGCACCTCACTTGCACTAGCTATTGCTAGCTAAGCTAGCAGCAAGCCTAGCACGCTAGCAGTTTGACGTAGCATGTGGGCATGGACGAGTTAGCGAGCACTCAGGAGCTAGCCCCAGCCGACTTGTACGGCCTGGAGGCCAACGACCCGGGCGGCAGACTCATCGACCGGACCGTGCTCGGCGACCAAGACGTCGGCCAGATCAACCGAGTGATGGCCGCTCTCGGTAGGTTACGGGACGCCGAACGGCACCTGTCAGAGGCGTCCCTGAAGTACATGAGGCTGAACGACACCGACATGCGCGCGCTGCACTACCTGATCGTCTGTGCCAACCAAGGCGTCATCGCCACCGCCGGTGGCATCGCCACCCACCTTGGCATCTCAAGCGCCTCGACCACCAAGCTCCTCGACCGCTTGGAGCAGGCAGGGCACGTCTCGCGCGCGCCACACCCCACTGACCGCCGCGCCCTCTCCATCAGCATCGCGCCCGCCACCCGCGAAGCCGCCATGAACACCGTTGGCCGCCAGCACGCCCGCCGCTTCCTCGCCGCGGCCCGGCTCAGCCCCACCGAACGCGAGGCCGTGATCCGTTTCCTCACCGACATGGCGGCCGAGCTCTTGGGCGGGGAGGAGGCGTGGGTGGAGGCGGTGGTTGCGGCAGGGTGAGCGTGGGTGGTCCGCACCGCTTCGTGCTGGGCCGCCAGGGCCTCATGCCGCACACCCGGGTGACCGCCTACGCGCCGGAACGGTGGCAGCAAGCGGTGGACCCCGTTCTTAGCGGACGTTCACCATCTAAGCGCCGTGGGGGACCTCCGCTGCGACGCGCCTGAGTAGGCTACGCCCGTCAGCGGAGCCAGGCCCGCGCTTGCGAGACCGCAAGGTCACGGTCGTGATCCTTGCGGATGCGTCTGAGACGGGCGTACCAGGCGTTCGTGCGTTCGATCACCCAGCACTTTGGGAGCGGAACGAGCCCGCGCTCACTGGGCGAGAAGATCAGCGGTTGGCCCTCGTACCAATGCCCGACGTTACGGTTGGCGGGGTGGCGGGAGCGGCGTCTGGATGCTCTTGCGTTCCCGTACTTGATGGTGGACGCAGGCTAGCTACGAGCGCGTGCGCGTTGACGGGCGGGTGGTGAGCCAAGGCGTGCTGATCGTCACGGGCGTCAGGGAGGACGGGCAGCGTGAGCTACTGGCGGTGGACGTGGCAGACTCGTAGCCCGAGGCGACCTACGACCTGCTCTTTCGGAGCGGCCCTGGAGCGATCTCCGTTACGAGGTACCTGCCCGGCCCTCAAGCAACTGTTCGAGCTCCCGCCAGAGGCCACGCACGCGGCGCTCCAGCTCCTTGACGGTGTCCAGCACTAAGGAATCACTGATCTATCACGTGAGCACCCGGGGCCAACCCATCAGGAACTTGTGGACACTTTCGGGCTTGACTAGGCACATGGGCGCCCAGGCGACAAACCGATGACCCGCCAAGCGTTCGAGAAGGTGGATGTACCCCAACTGCGCGAGGCTGGGGCGCCATCACACCGCCGACCGCCGGCTCCAGCCCGCCAAGCGTTACGCTTGGACCATGAAGCGTGACGAACTAGTTGCCTGGCTCGACGACTACCTCGACGTCAAGGCCTTCGCTGCCGCCGACTCTAGCTTGAACGGGCTCCAAGTCGAGGGCGCCTCCGAGGTCACCAAGGTAGCCGTGGCGGTCGACGCCTCCCTCAACACGTTCCAGCAGGCCGCCGCCAACGGCGCGGACATGCTCATCGTCCACCACGGGCTCTTCTGGGGCCGGCCGGAGGCCGTCACCGGCATGCACCGCGCCCGGGTGCAGTTCCTGCTGGACCACGACCTGAACCTCTACGCCAGCCACCTGCCACTCGACGCGCACCGCGAGGTCGGCAACAACTGGGGGCTCGCCAGTGCCCTCGGGATGGTCGCACTCGAGCCGTTCGGGGTCTACAAGGGCGTGAGCATCGGCGTCAAGGGTGAGTTCCCCGCCCCCAAACCACTGAGGGAGCTCGCGGACCAGATCGAGGCGCGCCTGGGCGAGCAGGTCCTCGTGCATGCGGGCGGCCCGGACCCCGTGACGAGCCTCGGCATCATCTCGGGTGGCGCGACTTGGGACCTCGTCACGGCGGCCCAGGAGGGCCTCGACGCCTTCCTGACCGGCGAGCCGCGGCACGAGGTCTTCTATCACGCGTTCGAGCGCGGCATTAACGGTTTGTTCGGTGGCCACTACATGACCGAGACGGTCGGCGTTAGCCTCCTGGCGCGCCAGTTGGAGGAGCGGTTCGGCCTCGCCACCGAGTTCGTCCTCCTGCCGACGGGCCTCTAGATGGCCGCCCGAAGGGAGGGGCGCGGGCACCTCGTGGTCTTCGAGGGCCCCGAGGGGGCCGGCAAGTCGACGCAGCTAGCGGCCCTCTCCGCACGCCTGATCGCGGCCGGGTACGACACCCTGTTCACGCGCGAGCCCGGCGGCACGCCGGCGGGCGAGGCGATCAGGCGGGTCGTGCTCGACCCGACGTTGCGTGTCGACCCGTTACCCGAGTTCCTCCTCTACTCCGCCGCCCGGGCCCAGCACGTCGCCGACGTCATAGCGCCGGCTCTGGCCGCGGGGCGCGACGTCGTCTGCGACCGCTTCACGGCCGCCTCCGTCGCCTACCAGGGGTACGGCCGCGGGCTCGACCTCGGGTTCGTCGCCGAGCTCAACGCGCGCGTCACGGGCGGCTTGGAGGCCGACCTGACCGTCCTGCTCGACATCGACCCTGCCGCCGGACTGGCCAGGGCTTCAGGGCGGGCCGCGCACGACCGGCTCGAGGCGGCGGGCCTGGCCTTCCATCGCCGCGTGCGTTCGGGCTTCGTCGCGCAGGCGGATGCCGACGGCGGGCGGCGCTGGGTGCGCATCGACGCGGAGGCCGCCGAGGCGGTGGTCACCGAGGCCGTCTGGCGGGCCGTCTCTCCCCTCCTCGCTCCAGGCGAGGTCGGTCAATGAGGCCCTGGCCCACCCCCGTCCTGGCAGCGGTCGCGCTGGCGCTGCTGGCCGCCGGCTGCCGCGGCCAGGGCGCCGAACGCCTTGGGGTGGAGATCGTCGCCCAGCACGCGCACGACCCGCAGGCGTTCACGCAGGGCCTCGTGTGGCACGAAGGGACCCTGTACGAGAGCACCGGCCTCCTGGGGCACTCGAGCCTGCGCGAGGTGAGGCTTGACGGCACGGTGCTGCGCAAGCGCGACCTCGCCCCCAACGTGTTCGGCGAGGGCCTGGAACTCGTCGGCGACGAGCTGCTCCAACTCACGTGGCAGAACGGCGTGCTCCTGCGCTACGACGCGAACACCTTCGAGCCGACGGGAACGCAGCGCTACGCGGGCGAGGGCTGGGGCCTCTGTTTCGACGGCGCCGCCCTATGGATGAGCGACGGCAGCGCGAAGCTGACCAAGCGCGACCCCGTCACGTTCGAGGTCGAGGGGAGCGTCGACGTGAGCCGCGACGGCAAGGCGTTGCCCATGCTGAACGAGCTGGAATGCGTGGCCGGCTCCGTGTACGCCAACGTCTGGACGACCGACGAGATCGTCAGGATCGACCCGAAGTCCGGGAAGGTCACGGCGGTAATCGACGCGTCCGAGCTCAGGCGCGTGGCGGGCGTCACGGACCGCGACGCCGTCCTCAACGGCATCGCCTACGACGAGGCCAGCGGCACCTTCCTGGTGACCGGGAAGCTGTGGCCTGTCCTGTTCGAGGTGCGTTTCATCGGCGAGTGAGCGCGCGGTTGGCAACGGTCGCCGCCCGAGCGTTCAGCGTTGGTACGGCCCGGCGTCAGCTCGAGCTGGAGCCGCCGCTCGCCGCCGGCACGGGCGCGGAGCCTGAGCCGCCGGAGCCCGACGCCGTGGGCTTGCCCTCCGTGGGCTTGCTCTCCGTGGGCTTGCTCTCGTTCGACTTACCTTCGCCCGCCTTGCTCGCGGCGCCCTCCGAGCCGCCGGCGGGCTTCGCCTCCGGCTTGCCGGACGCGGGCTTCCTGATGTCGTTGACGTAGAACCCGGAGCCCTTGAACGCGATCCCGACAGGTTGGATCAAGCGCTTCACGGCCGCGCCCGTCTCAGGGTGGACGGAGAGCGGGGCGTCGGTGATCCGTTGGTCGTACTCGAACGTCTCACCGGTATCGAGGTCCCGATAGAGGTAAATGGGCATGGTTCCTCCGAGGCATCGCGCCGCCCGGCAGGCAGCCGCTTGCGACGCCAAAGGTCAAGATACCACCACCTGGTACGCTTACGGCATGACGTGCGCTGCATCACCGCGGCTCCAACCCAGCGGCCCGCTGGCCGTACTCGGCGCGGGCGCCTGGGGCACCGTCGTCGCCTCGCTCCTCGCCCGCAACGGCCACGAGGTGAGGCTGTGGTCGCATCGGGAGCAACTCGCCGACGCCATCAACTCCGACCACCGGAACGATCAGTACGTGCCCGGCCTCGCCCTCCCGCCCGGCGTGCGCGCCACCGCCGACCTGGCAGCCGCCGTGCGCGGCTGCGTCCTCGCCTTCATGGCGGTGCCCTCCAAGGCGTTCAGGCAGGTGAGCGAGAGCCTCGTTCGAGTCGGCGCGCCCCCCGCGCTCGTGAGCTGCTCGAAGGGCCTCGAGGTCGCGACCTTCAAGCGCCTCTCGCAGGTGGTGGCCGAGTACCTGCCCGCCGTGCCGCTCGCCGTCGTCTCCGGGCCGAACCTGGCGACGGAGATCGCGGCCGACAAGCCGGCGGCCACGACCGTGGCGAGCCCGGACGCCCATCTCGCCAAGCGCGTCCAGCAGTTGCTGCAGCAGAGCACGTTCAGGGCCTACACGAGCGTCGACATGGTAGGCGTCGAGATCGCCGGCGCCCTCAAGAACGTCATCGCCCTCGCCTGCGGCGTCAGCGACGGGCTCGGGCTCGGCAACAACACGAAGGCCTCCATCATCACCCGCGGCCTGGCCGAGATCGTGCGTTTCGGGACCGCGATGGGCGGTCAGGTAGCTACCTTCTACGGCCTGGCCGGGGTCGGCGACCTGGTGGCCACCTGCTCGAGCTCGGAGTCTCGCAACCACAAGGTCGGGGTGCTCCTGGCCGATGGGGCCACGCTCGCCGAGATCGAGGCGAGCGGCCTGACCGCCGAGGGCGTCCCGACGGTCAAGGCGCTCCACGGCGCCATCCTTGGGAGCGGCGTCGAGCTCCCGATCAGCCGCGAGGTCTATAGCGTGGTGTTCGAGGCGAAGGACCCGCGGGACGCGATAAGCAGCCTGATGACGAGAGCGGAGAGAGCGGAATGAGCGCGATCACGGCCACCGGCCTCACGAAACGGTACGGGGCGGTCGCCGCCGTGTCGGAACTGAGCTTCGACATCGCCCAGGGCGAGATCGTCGGCTTCCTCGGCCCGAACGGCGCCGGCAAGACGACCACCCTGCGCATGCTCGCCGGGCTGGTCAAACCGACCTCCGGCACCTGCCAGGTCCTCGGTGCCGAGGTGCCGGGCACCACGCTGCGGCGCGTCGGCACCATGATCGAGGAGCCGACCTTCTACCCGTACCTGTCGGGGCGCGCCAACCTGCGCCATGCCGCCTTGCTGCACGGCGACGTGCCCGATGGGCGTGTCGACGAGGCGCTCGCCTTCGTCCGCATGCAGGACGCCGCCTCCAAGAAGGTCAAGGCCTACTCGCAGGGCATGCGCCAACGCCTGGCGCTCGCCCGTGCGCTCCTCTGGCGCCCCCAGGTCCTGCTCCTCGACGAGCCGACCAACGGGCTCGACCCGACGGGCATCGCCGAGTTCCGCGAGTCCCTCAAGGAGGTGGCGGCCGAAGGCACCACCGTCCTGGTCTCGAGCCACATCCTCGCCGAGGTCGAGAAGTTCGTCGACCGCGTGCTCGCGATCGACAAGGGCGTCCTGAGGTTCGACGGCAGGCTGACGGACCTGCTGGCCAGGATGGGGGAGCAGCAAGTGCGCTACACCGTGCGGGCCGCCGACCGGGCGGCGCTCGTCGCCGCCCTGGAGCGGCTCGGCCTTGGCTACACGCCGAACGGCTCGGACGGCGCCGATGTGCTGGTCGCCCGCGACCGCTCCGAGGGCCTGGTAAGCGACCTGGTTGCCCAGGGTGTCAGGGTGCTCGCCGCCAGCGTGCACGGCGACGACCTCGAGGCCGCCTACCTCAAGCTCGTCAACGGCCAAGGGAGGCCAGCGTGAGCGCACTGCTCGACGTAATCAGGGCCGAGACGTTCAAGGTCCTTCGCAAGCGGCGCCTCTACGTGCTCGCCGCCCTCTACTGGGTCCTGCTCCCGGCGCTCGTCCTGATCGTGGCGCGCGTCGTGCACGTGAACCTGGCCGGCTCGTTCGCCAACGACGGCGGCACGGTCGACCAGGGGCTCCAGTTCTTCGCCTCGCCGATCGGCATCGCGCGCCTCGCGCTCTCCGCCCCCGCGTTCACGAGCCCGACGCTGTACATCGTGGCCGTCACGCTACTCGCCGCCCTACTGATCGGCGACGAGCGCTCGCAGAACATGTGGAAGACCGTCCTGGTCGTACAACCCAAGCGCTGGGCCGTGCTGGCCGGCAAGATCGTCGTCACGATGGGCGCGCTCGCGGCCCTCATGCTCGGCGCCGCCGTCTTCGGCTTCCTGTTCGGCGCCGTCGGCACGACGTTCCTGCCGACCGACTTCAGCGGCGCCTGGCCGCCCCTCGCCGGGCTCTACCTGCTCCAGCTCGCGCAGCTGCTCGCCCCGGTCCTCCTCGCCTTCCTGCTCATCACGCTCGTGCGCTCCGGCGTGCTCGGCGTCGTGATGGTCCTGTTCCTGCCGAGCCTCATCGAGACGCTCTACACCGTGCTCAACACCATCGCGCAGCTCCAGCCGCTCAACCGGATCAACGCCATCTTCCAGGCGCTGCGCATCCAGAACACGTGGCAGGCGCTGCCCAAGTACTTCTTCACGAGCAACCTCTACAACCCGGGCAGGCAGGCTTCCGGCGAGCTGCTCGGCCAGATCGGCGTAAGCGGAGAGCTGAGCGGCAGCGGTCCCTTCGCCACCCTACTCGGAACGGGGATGACCCTCGGGCACTCCGCGCTCGTCATGGCGGGCTACGCCGTGCTGTTCGGCGCCATCCTCTTCTGGTGGTTCCTGAGCCGCGACTTCGACTAGGGGCGCCGCCCCTCAGTGGAGCGTGCGCTTGCGCTTCTGTTCGTACATGCGGGCGTCCGCTCGGCTTACGAGCGCCTCGAACGACTCGGCGTCGTCGGGGTAGAGCGCCGCGCCGACGCTGGCCGAGAGCCGCACGGTGCCCGGCTCGAGGTGGATGGGCTCCTCGACGACCTCGATGAGGCGGCCCGTCACGCGGTCGACGGCGCTGAGGTCGCCGCCGGCCAGCAGGACGGCGAACTCGTCGCCGCCCAAGCGCGCCACCATCTCGTCCGGCCGCACCTTCGTGGTCAGGCGCTGGCCGATGATGCTGAGCACCTGGTCGCCGACCTCGTGGCCGTACGTGTCGTTGACGGCCTTGAAGCCGTTCAGGTCGAAGTACAGGAGGGCCATCGGCACGCTGCGCCGGCGCAGGACCCAGAAGCGCGTCTTCAGGTGGCGACGGTTGGCGAGGCCCGTCAGGTCATCGCGGTTGAGGAGCTCGACCGCCTGGCGCAGCACCGACTTGTAGTGCGTGATGCTCCTGAACTGCACGATCAGGTACTGGTCGTCGAGTGGGATGACCGTCACCGCGTACCACATGAGGTTCTCGCGTCCCTCGCGGGTGAGGCCGTCCTGGGCGCCGGCGGCCGGCGCGGTCGGGAAGACCTGCTCGAACTCCTGGACCCGCTTGGTCACGTGGGCCGTCACCAGACGCCGGTACACCCGGGGGTCGAACGGCGACTCGCGCACGGAGCGGGCGGCGCTGCCGACGACCGCCACGGGGTCGATCTCCAGCGCCGTAGCGGCGCTCTCGTTCAGGTCGCACCATTCGAAGTCATCGAGCCTACCCGCCTCGGTTCGCACGGCCTTGAAGAGGACCATGCCGTGCGGCGCGTTGTGGAAGTACCCTTCCCACAAGCGTTCGCCGAGCGTCAGAGTTGGTGGGCCGTGTACGCTCTCCATGCTTCCCCTCATGATAATCACCGTTAGGGGACCTACATCACATGAGAGGGGACCCCGAGCCGGCTCGTGCCTCTCGCGGCGCTCCGCTCGAGCGCCCGTTCAGCCCCCCGCGCTCGGCCCTTCCTCGCCCACGGCGACCGGCAGATCGCGCGACGACCAGTCGCTCCACGAGCCCGCGTACAGCTTCGCTCCGGGGTAACCGGCGAGCTCCAACGCCAGCACGAGGTGGGCGCCGGTCACCCCCGAGCCGCAGTAGGCGATCACCGTCTTGGAGCCGTCCGCGACGCCCGCCGGCAGGTCGAGGCGCTCGCGGAGCTCCGCCGCGGTGAAGAAGCGCCCGTCTCGCAGGTTGGCCGCGAAGAAGCGGTTGAGGGCGCCGGGGATGTGACCGGCCTTGGGGTCGAGCGGCTCCGCGTCGCCCCGGTACCGCTCGGGGGCCCGAGCGTCGAGCACCACCACGTCGTCGCTGCCGATGGCGGCGGCCACGTCCTCGGCGTCGACGACCATCTCCGGCCGCGGCTCGACGCTGAACGTAGCGCGCGCGTGCTCGGGCTGCGCGGTCGTCAACCGGCCGCCGGCCGCCACGTACGCGTCGAGCCCCCCGTCGAGGAGCCGAACGTCGTCGTGCCCGGCGAAGCGCAGCAGCCACACCGCCCGACCGGCGTACATGCCACCGGCGTGGTCGTACACGACGACGGAGTGCTCGTCTCCGATGCCGAGCGCGCCGAGCTTGTCGGCCAGCTCGCCGAGGTCGGGGAGCGGGTGCCGGCCGCCGTGGACGCCCTTGGGGCCGGAGAGGTCGAGGTCGAGGTCGAGGTGGACCGCTCCCGGGACGTGACCGGCGGCGTAGGCGGCCTTGCCGAAGGCGGGGTCCGAGAGCTCGAAGCGGGCGTCAACTACGCGAAGGCGCGGGTCAGCGGCCTCGAGCGCGGCTACCAGCTCCTCGCCCGAGATGAGTGGCTCGATCGTGGGCATGCGGGAGTGTATACCCAAGGCCCCGCTATGATGCCCGAATGGCCCCTAGACACGTGGAGAGCGCCGCCAACCCCCTCGTCAAGGAGCTCGCCGCACTGAAGGACAGGCGCGCGCGTGAACGCAGCGGCACCTACCTCGTGGAGGGCCGGCGGGAGGCGGCGCGCGCGCTCGACGCGCGGGTGGACGCGGCGCAGGTGCTCGTGGCCCCGTCGCTCCTGCCGGGCGGGTCGAGCGTCGAGGCGTGGCAGGCACGCGCGGAGGCGGTGGGCGCGGCGTTCTGCACCGCCAGCGCGAGCGCGTTCAAGCGCGTGAGCATGCGCGAGAACCCGGACGGCGTCCTGCTCGTCGTCCGCACGCGCAGAACGCCGCCCGCGCAGGTGCGCCTGCCGTCCGGCGCGCTCGTACTCGTGCTCGCCGGGCTCGAGAAGCCGGGCAACGTCGGAGCCCTGCTGCGCAGCGCCGACGCCTTCGGCGCCGACGCCGTGTTCATGTGCCCCGACCAGGACGGGCCCGGTGGCGCTGCCGGCAGCGCCACCGGTGCCGACCTCGAGAACCCCAACTTGATCAGGGCCGCCATGGGCAGCTCCTTCACCTTGTCCGTCGGGGTCGGCACGCGCGAGGAGGTACTGTCCGCCGTCCGAGCGGCAGGGCTCCACCTGGTAGCCACCAGCCCGGCCGCGACGACCACCGTATGGGACTGCGACCTGACGGCGGGGGTGGCCATCCTCCTCGGGCGTGAGCACGATGGCCTGTCGGACTGGTGGCTCGAGCACGCTGACGAGCAGGTCCAGGTGCCCATGCGAAGCACGGCGGCGGATAGCCTCAACGTCTCCGTTACGGGGGCGCTGCTCCTCTTCGAGGCATCAAGGCAGCGGCGGGGAAGCGCCGGCTAGCAGGCTACGCACCGCCTCGCGGAAGTCCTTCCCCTCGAGCGGCTTGAAGATGACGGCGTCGGCGTGCGCCATGCGCGCGTGCGTCAAGGTCTCCTCGTCGCGCATCGCCGTCAGGACGAGCACAGGGACGTCCTTGAGGCGCGGGATCCGCTTCATCCTGTGGCAGACCTCCAGGCCGCCAAGGTTGGGCATCTTCACGTCGAGGATGGCCAGGTCGGGCGTGTTGTCCTTCAGGTACTCGAGGGCTTCCCTACCGTCCTCGACCTTGACGACCTCGTACCCGTCGACCGACAGGAGCATCTCGAGGACCAGCCGCTGGCCTTCTGCGTCGTCCGCGACGAGGATGGTCGTCCTTCTCTCCGGCTCGCTCACCTCTCAAGCTTACGTAATCCCGCACCCTCATAGCGCGCGACCGGTAGACTCGTCCGGAAGTTCCCAGGAGGCTGCATGATCAAGGAGTTCCGCGATTTCATCAACCGGGGCAATGTCCTCGACCTGGCCGTCGCCGTCATCATCGGCGGCGCCTTCGGTGCGATCACGACGTCGCTGGTGAACCAGGTCATCATGCCGGTCATCGGCCTGATCCTCGGCGGTGCCGACTTCAGCAACTTGGGCATCATCATGAAGGACCGCGACCAGTACGCCAGCGTCGCCGACGCCGTAGCGGCCGGCGCCCCGGTCCTCCAGTACGGCGCCTTCCTGAACACCGTCATCAACTTCTTGCTCATCGCCATCGTGCTCTTCTTCATCGTGAAGGCCTTCAACCAGGCCAAGAAGGCGTTCGAGAAGCCCGCTGCGCCCGCCGCCCCGGCCGAGCCGAGCGCCGAGGTCAAGCTCCTCACCGAGATCCGCGACGAGCTCAAGAAGCGCTGAGCCTGAGGCTCGGACCGTACAGGTTCAGTAAAGGATCATCAGTTCGAGATTGGCGGGGCCGGCGCGCCACACTTCTTCTGTCGCCACGAAACCGATCGTGACCGGCCCCACCAGGCGCAACAGCAAGTTCGTGAACATCTCTTCCGTGACTGGCCCGAAGTCGGGGAGTTGGCCGTCGTCGAGGCCGGCGCGGCGCAGCTCGCGCACCGCGTCGGCCTTCAGTTGCGCGATGGCCGTACGTATCTCCCCCTGGCTGGCCGGCAGTTCGGGCGAGCCGAGGTGGAGGCCGTGGCTCACGACCAGCTGCCCCTTGGCGTACAGCTCGGTGTTCTCTATGGCTTCGACGAGCACGTCGATGGTCGAGCTGATCTGGTTGCTCGGCGAGATCAGGCGCACGAGGTCCGGGCCGGAAGTCTGCCCGATCTCGTCGACCAGGACGTTGAACTGCTCCGTGGTGACCCGCACGCGCTCCACGCCGCGCCTCGCGACGAAAGCCGTGGCGTCGTTGATGAAGGCGGCCAGCTCCTCGCGGATGGCGGCCGGCTCCTGCGCGTAGATGGCGCCGGAGTAGATGAGCTGGTCCTTGACGAAGTAGACCTCGCCGCCCTCGAAGCGCTCGTACTGCTGCTGCAGCTCCGCCAGATCGCGCGCCTGGCTCTCGACGTCGCGCAGGAGCCCGTCCACCGTGGATTGCAGGTCCTGGACGGTAGCGTTGCGCTCCCTGATCTGGTTCTCGAGGCTGAGGTTCAGCTCGGCGAGCGAGTTGTTCTGCTGCTGGATCCGCGTGTTCTCGCTCGCCAGGAGCTCGTTCGCGGAGTTCAGGTTCGTGTTCTCGTCGCGCAGGGCCTGGGCCTGCTTGCGGAGCTCCTCCGCGCTCGCCTCGAGCGCCCCGACCTCGGCGTTCAGGTCTACTAGCCTGTCCGAGAGGTCAGCCGCCTGGGCGAGGGCGGCGTCGCGCTCCAGGTTCGCGGCGTCACGATCGGCGACGGCGGCCTCGCGATCGGCGAGAGCGGCGTCACGGTCGGCCAACGCGGCGTCGCGCGCCACGCGCGCGGCTTCGAGGTCCTGTTGAGCGCTCCTGACCTGCTGCTCGGCCGTGGCCAGGCGCAACTCGACGTCGACGAGGTCGTCCTGCAGGCGTGTGAGCTCGGTGTTGGCGTCCGCCAACTGCGACCTGGCATCCGCCAGGCCGAGTTCCAACGTCGCCGTCTCCTCCTGAGCCTGCGCCGCGGCCGCGCGCGCCTCGTCGGCCTCCGACATGGCCCTGTCGCGGTCCGCCCTGGCGTCGCCGAGGGCCGCGGTGGCGTCGTCCAGCTCGATCTGCGTGTCGCGCAGCCGCTCCTCGGCGGCCTTGACCTCCGCATCCGCGTTCACCACGCGCTGCTCGGCGTCGGCCACCTGGCTCGCCAGGTCGTCGCGCTGCGTCTGGAGGGCGTCGCGCTCCTGCATGGCGGTGTCGCGCGCCTCTTGCGCGGCGTCGCGCTGCGCCTCGGCGGTCGCGATGGTCCGCTGCGCCTCCTCGAGTTGGCTCTCCACCTCGGCAAGCTGCTGGTTGGCGTCGGCCACGTTCTGGTTGAGCACGCGCTGCTGGGCCCTGAGCTGGTTGAGCTCGTCCAACGTGCGCTGCACGTTGAGGATCGTACGCGTGGCGTTCTGGAACGCCAGCGCGAGCACGCCGATGGTCGTGAGCATGATCAGGATGCCGGACAGGACGCCGACGAGTTGGCCCGTCGTGCGCGGCCGCGTGCCGAAGAGGCTGAGACGCCGCCTGCCGACGTACGTGCCGAGGCGGTCGCCCAGGTAGGCGATGACGCCTGCCAGGAGGACGAGCAGGAGGACGAGCAGGGCTACGAGGGTCATGCCTTGGCCCCGCGCGCGCCGGGCTCATCGCCCCTTACGCCGCGGTCAGAGCTGGAACTCATTACCGAGATAGTACGTGCGGACGTCCGGGTCGGCGGCGAAGTCCGCTGGTGTGCCGTCGAAGCGGACGCGGCCGTCGAACATCAGCACGACGCGATCGGCGATGGCGAGGGTCTCCCTCACGCTGTGGTCGGTGAGGAGCACGCCGAGCCCACGCCTGTCGCGCAGGTCTCGGACTATGGTCTGGATCTCCCTGATGGACTTGGGGTCCACGCCGGTGAACGGCTCGTCGAGCAGCAGGAAGTCGGGGTCGACGGTCAGGCTCCTGGCGATCTCCAGGCGCCTGCGCTCGCCGCCCGACAGCGTGTCGGCCCGGCTCCTGGCCAGGTGGGCGATATGGAACTCCTCTAGGAGCGCCTTGGCGCGCTCCTCTTGCTCGGCGCGACCGAGGCCCTGGAACTCGAGGATGGCTAGGAGGTTGTCGAGGACGCTCAGGCGCCGGAAGGCGCTCGGTTCTTGCGCCAGGTAGCCGAGGCCGATCCGCGCGCGCTCGTGCATGGGCCAAGCCGTTATGTCCCGGCCGCCCAACGTTATGCGGCCCGAGTTGGGGCGCACGAAGCCGACGACCATGTAGAAGCTCGTCGTCTTCCCCGCGCCGTTGGGGCCGAGAAGCGCGACGATCTCGCCCCGCCTGAGCACCAGGTCGACCCCGTCGACGACCCTACGCCTGCCGTAGCGCTTCACTAGGCCGCTCGCGCGCAGCTCTACCCCGTTCGGGGCCGGCGAGACACCGTTGGAGACGCTAGCAACGGCCCGCATACCGGGGCATGGTATCACGCGAGGTCGTGAGAGCCGGGTGAAGCTCTTCGTACGGCCGGGTCAGCCCTCCAGCGCGATGAGGAACGGGTCCTCGAGTGCGGTGCAGACCCAGCGCAGGAACCGGGCGGCGGCGGCGCCATCGATGAGCCGGTGATCGTAGGTGAGCGACATGGGCAGCATGAGGCGCGGCTCGAACTCGCCGGTGGCGGCGTTCCATACGGGCTCCATGCTCGAGCGCGAGACGCCGAGGATGGCCACGTCCGGCGGGTTGACGATCGGCGTGAAGCCGTACCCGCCGATGCCGCCGAGGTTCGAGATGGAGAAGTTGCCGCCCTGCATCTCGTCCGGCGAGAGCTTGCGGTTCCGCGCCTTGACGGCCAGCTCGCCGAGTTCGACGGCCAGCTCGAGCATGTTCTTGCGATCGGCGTTCTTCACGACCGGCACGAGGAGGCCCGCGTCCGTGTCGACGGCCACCCCGACGTTCACGTAGCGCTTGTGGACGACCTCCTGCGCGGCGACGTCGATGCTGGCGTTGAAGTCCGGGAAGCGCCTGAGGGCGCCGGCCACGACCTTGAGCAGGATGGCGGTGGGGGTCAGCTTCGCGCCGAGGGCCTCGGCCTTCGGCTGGTAGCGCTTGCGGACGACCTCCAGCTCCGTGATGTCGGCCTTGTCGAACTGGGTGACCATCGGCACGCTCGACCAGGCGTTAGTCATCGACCGCACGGTGGCCTTGCGCACGCCGCTCATGGGCGAGCGCTCCGTCTCGCCCCAGCGCGAGAAGTCGGGCAGCGCGACCGGCTGCACCGCGGCGGGCGCAGCCGCCGGGGAGGCGGCCTCGGCGCCCGCGACGGTCGGCGCTACGGCGCCGCCGTCCGCGTACGCGCGCACGTCGGCGGCCGAGATGCGGCCGAGGACGCCGCTGCCTGGCACGGCGCGGATGTCGACCCCGAGCTCCCGGGCGAGCCGCCTGACGGACGGCGCCGCCGGCACCGTCCCGCCGGTCTCGTGCGCCGGCGCGGCGGCCGGCTTCGCGGCCGGGTCGGCCTGTTCTGGGGCCGGGGCTTCTTGCGCGGGGGGCCGGGAGGCAGGTGTAACGGGGGCCGGTTCCGCGCTCGACGTGGTGGCTGGGGCGGCAGGGGCGGTGGCCGGCGCGACCGGCGCCGGGCTCACGGCCTGCGCGGAGGCCTCCTCGTCGACGACGACGAGCACGGAGCCTACCCGCGCTTCCTGGTTCTCGCTGACGTTGATCTTGCTCACGACACCGCTGGCCGACGAGGGGATCTCCACGACGGCCTTGTCGGTCTCCAGCTCGACGAGCGGCTGGTCCTTCGCGACCGTGTCGCCGACCTTCACGAGGACGCCGACGACGGTGCCCTTCTCGATACCTTCGCCGATGTCGGGCAGCTTCACTTCAGTTGGCACGAGCGGTTCCTTTCGGCGTGCTTCAGTCGACGTAGGGGTCGGCCTTGGCCGGCTCGATCTCGAGGGCGTCGCGGGCCGCGACGAGCGCGGCGGTGTCGACGAGCCCGTCGCGGTGCAGGGCGGTCAGCGTGGCGTAGACGATGTGGCGGGCGTCGACCTCGAAGAAGTCGCGGAGCTCGCTGCGCGCCTCGCTCCTACCGTAACCGTCCGTGCCGAGGGAGAGCATCGGGCGGGGTAGGTAGGCGGCAAGCGAGTCGGGGAGGATCTTCATGTAGTCCGAGGCGGCCACGAGCACGCCCTTCGCCCCCTCGAGCAGCTCCGTGACGTACGGCTTGTGCTGCTCCTGGTCCGGGTTGAGGCGGTTGTAGCGCTCGACCTGCAGGGCGTCGCGGTGGAGCTCCTTGTAGGAGGTGACGCTCCAGACGTTGGTCGCGACGCCGTAGTCGCGTTCCAGGATCTCCTGGGCCTCGAGCACGCAGGTCATGATGCTGCCGCTGCCGAAGAGCTGGGCGTGCAGCTTGCTGCGCTTCCGGCTGGCGGGGCGGAAGAGGTACATGCCCTTGAGGACGCCCTCCTCGAGGGCCTCGCGCGAGAGGTGGGCGGGCGCGCCCGGCTGCAGGTAGTTCTCGTTGCCGACCGTGACGTAGTAGAAGACCTTCTCCTGCTCCTGGTACATGCGGCGCAAGCCGTCGCGGACGATGATGGCGAGCTCGTGCCCGAACGCCGGGTCGTACGAGAGGAGGTTAGGGACGGGGTAGGTGAGGACGTGGGAGTGGCCGTCCTGGTGCTGCAGGCCCTCGCCCGCGAGCGTCGTGCGACCGGCGGTGGCGCCGACGAGGAAGCCCCTCGCGTGGCTGTCGCCGGCAAGCCAGATGAGATCGCCAACGCGCTGGTAGCCGAACATCGAGTAGTAGAGGTAGAAGGGCACCGTGTTGACACCGTAGTTCGCGTAGGCGGTGCCGGCCGCTATGAACGAGGCCATGCCGCCGGCCTCGGTGATGCCTTCCTCGAGGATCTGACCGTCGCGCGACTCCTTGTAGTACATGAGGTGCGCGCTGTCGACGGGCTCGTACAGCTGCCCGACGGGCGAGTAGATGCCGATCTGCCTGAAGAACGCCTCCATGCCGAAGGTGCGCGCCTCGTCGGGGATGATCGGCACGACGAGCTTGCTCCAGTTCGGGTCGCGCAGGAGCTTGCGCATGATGTTCACGATCACCATGGTCGTCGAGACGGTGTGATCGCCGCTCGAGGCCATGAACTCCTCGAAGGCTTCGGCGGGCGGGGGGGCCAGCGGCTCGGACTGCACGCTCCTGGCGGGCAGGAAGCCGCCTAGCTTCTCGCGATGCTCGACGAGGTACTGGTGCTCGGGGCTGTCCTCCGCCGGGCGGTGGAACGGCTCGTTGGCGATCTGGTCGTCGGTGATGGGCAGGTTGAAGCGGTCGCGGAACGCGCGCATCTCGTTCTCGTCGAGCTTCTTCTGCTGGTGCGTGATGTTCTGCGCCTCACCGGCCGTGCCGAGGCCGTAGCCCTTGACCGTGCGGGCGATGATGACCGTCGGCTGGCCCTTGTGCTTGACCGCGCGGTCGAAGGCCGCGTACACCTTGACCGGGTCGTGACCGCCGCGGTTGAGCTTGGCGAAGTCCGCGTCGGTCCAGTCGCTGACGAGCTCCTTGAGCTCCGGCGTGTTGAAGAACCGCTCCTTCAACTCCTGGCCGCCGAAAGCCGCGTAGCGCTGCGACTCCCCGTCGACGAGCTCCTCGAAGCGCTTCACGACGATGCCTTGCGTGTCGCGCTTGAGCAGGTCGTCCCAGGCGCTGCCCCACGCCACCTTGATGACGTTCCAGCCCGAGCCGCGGAAGATGCCCTCGAGCTCCTGGATGATCTGGCCGTTGCCGAACACGGGCCCGTCGAGGCGCTGGAGGTTGGCGTTCAGCACCCAGATCAGGTTGTCGAGCTTGCTGCGGGACGCGACGCGGATGGCGCCGAGCGTCTCCGGCTCGTCGGTCTCGCCGTCGCCGATGAACGCCCACACCTTGCCCGTGCCCTTCGGGTACAGGCCGCGGTCCTCCAGGTAGCGCCTGAACCGCGCCTGGTAGATGGACGTTATGGGGCCGAGGCCCATGGAGACAGTGGGGTAGCTCCAGTAGTCCGGCATGAGCCAGGGGTGCGGGTAGGACGAGAGGCCCGGGCCTGCCTGCAGCTCACGGCGGAAGTTGTGCATCTGGGCGTCGTCGAAGCGATGCTCCAGGTAGGAGCGGGCGTAGATGCCCGGGCTCGCGTGACCCTGGAAGTAGACGAAGTCGGAGTCCGGCCCCAGCTTCGGACCGCGGAAGAAGTGGTTGAAGCCGACCTCGTAGAGGATGGCGGCCGACGCGTAGGTGGCGATGTGCCCGCCGATGCCGGGCGAGTGCTTGTTCGCCTGCACGACCATGGCCATCGCGTTCCAGCGGATGAGGTTCGTGATCTTGCGTTCCAGCGCGAGATCGCCCGGGTACTCCGGCTGCTCCTCGACGCTGATGGTGTTGACGTAGGACGTGTCGGACTCGAAGGGCAGGCGGATGCCGTACTTCTCCGCGTGCGCCTCGAGCCGCTCCAGGATCTCGACGACGCGTCCGGCGCCGCCGCTGGCGAGAACGTAGTCGAGCGACTCCAACCACTCGCGCAGTTCGACGGCGTTGAGCTGCGTGAGCTCGTCCGGCGCCAACTGGGAGCGGTCCAGGTCTAGTAGTCGATCCAGGACGTCAGCCATTCTCATCACCTTCTCGTGCGCACCCTCGCCTGGGGGCGGCCTTCCAGCCGCTCGAGCAGGTCTCGCCCGAGACCGGCCCCACGCGCGTCACGCATCGGCCCGACCAGCGGTCGGCGCCGCAGTCAGACCATGTTACGCCATCGGGGGCTCGGTTTCCGCGTTCCGGTTAAACGTTTCACCACTACGTCAGCACGGCGGGTCTCCGGCGGCCAGGCGTCGCAACAACCCTCGCACCACGCTTTCGGCGCGCTCGGCGGCCACGCGCGTGAAGGCCCTGAAGTCGACGCCTGCCGAATGGTCGGCCGTGTCGGAGATGCTCCTGACTATCACGAACGGCACGCCCCACCGAGCGCAGACCTGTGCCACGGCGGCCCCCTCCATCTCCGCGCACGCGGCGCCGAAGGTCTGCCGCAGTTGCAGCACGCGCGCGGGGTCGGAGACGAAGGCGTCGCCGGACGCTACCCGGCCCTCGACGACCCGCACGCCCGCCAGCGCGCGCGCCGCCGCCAGCGCCGCGGAGCGCAGCGCGGGGTCGGCCCCCCATACCTTCCCAACCCCGGGCACCTCGCCAGGCTCGTAGCCGAGGCCGGTGACGTCGACGTCGTGCTGCACGGCGTCCGAGCTCACGACCACGTCGCCGATGCGCAGCGAGTCGGCGACCGCGCCGGCCACCCCGGTGAACACGACGCGAGCAGCCCCGGCGGCCAGGAGCGCTTGCGTGAGGGCGGCGGCGTTGACCTTGCCTACGCCGCATTCGGCGAGCAGAACGGGCACGCCCTCGAGCGACCCGCTCTCCCAAGCGAACGGCCCGCAACGAGCGGCCGCCGCGTCCGCCAGGCCGGCGCGCAACCGCGCGACCTCCTCGGTCATGGCGCCTATGACCGCCGTAGGGCGGCAGGCGGTCTCAGTCGGCACCGGTCAGCGGCGCGGTGCGGGCGGCGCGGCGTAGAAGACGAGGCGCCCGAGGTAGGCGCCGGCCACGACGCCGACGGCTCCGACACCGACGAGCAGGAGGAAGTTGAGATCGAAGCCGGCGTTCGGCCCGAAGAGCCTGGTGGCGAGCATGCCGAGCGTGAGGGCGAGACCCGTGATGAGCGTGAAGGTCAGGGCGTTGCCGCGCCCTTGGCGGAGCTGGAACAGCACGGAGAAGTAACCGAACAGGAGGTAGAAGCCGGCGCCCGTGAGGCTCGTTCCGACGGTGCTCTCGGTGGGGGGCACGGCCGCTTGCAGGACGATGAAGAAGACGGTGGCGATCATGAGCGCGCCGGAGAAGCGCCCCGGCAGGCGCTTGCGCTGCTCCGGAGTTAGCGACTTGACGTTCACGGTCTTCAGGTCGGGCGCGGCTTCGCCGCCGGCCTTCGCGGCCGCCTTCGCCCCGCTCTTGGTGGACCTGGCGCCGCGCTGGGCCCTCAGCGCGGCGAGCCGCGCACGGCGCTCCTGGCGCTTCCTGTCCTTCTCCTTGGCGGCCTTCTCGTCGAGCTTCGCCTGCGCTCTGCGCAGCTGTCGGTTCATGCCGGTAGCATAACCGGACGGCCTCGGAGCCTCGCGGTCCGGGCTCCGCGGCGCCGTGCTAGGCTCGCGCAACCGATGACGGACGCCTTGTTGAGCCTCATTGCAGGACGCTTCGGCACCCCCACCTACGTCTACGACCTGGACGTCGTGACCGAGCAGGTCGCGCGCCTCGCAGCCGCGTTCCCCTTCGCGGACATAAGGTACGCCGTGAAGGCCAACGCCAACGGCGCGCTGCTTCGGCACCTCGTCTCCCTGGGAGTCGGCGCCGAGGCCCTCACCGAGGGCGAGCTGGAGCGCGCGCTGCGCGCGGGCTTCGCTCCGGCGCGCATCGTCCTCGGCGGCCCCGGGCATACCCCCGCGCTCGCGCGGAGGGCTGCGGAGGCCGGCGTCGGACTCGTCAGCCTCGACTCGGTCGGAGTCTGGCGGGTCTGGCGCGAGGCGGACGCGCCCGACACGCGTTTCCTCGTGCGCGTCAACCCCGGCTTCGACCCCCATACGCACGAGCACCTAGCCACGGCCGCCGCCACCTCCAAGTTCGGCGAGCCGGCCGCGGCCGCCCTCGCGGTAGCCGGCGAGGTGGCAGCGACCGGTCGCTTGGCCGGCTTCCACGTCCACGCCGGCTCGATGCTCGACGACGAGACGGTGGCCGACCTGGTGGTCGCCGCCCTCGAGCCGCTCTACGCGGACTTCCCGGATGCCGACCTCGTGGACTTCGGGGGCGGGCTCGCCGTGCCGCACGCGCCCCTCGTGGGCTTCGCGGCGGCTTACGAGCGGTTCGTCGAGCGCTCCGGCAAACGCGTGCTGCTCGAGCCGGGCCGCTTCGTGATCGCCGAGGCGGGCACGCTCCTCACCCGCGTGCTGCACGTCAAGGAGGGCGCGAGGCGGCACGTCATCGCCGACGCCGGCATGGCCGACCTCCTGCGACCGGCGCTCTACGGCGCCCGCCATCCGGTCCACCTCGTCGAGGCCGGGGGAGGCTCCCGCGGGAGCGAGGGCAGCAGCGTCGAGGAGGGCGGCCGCGGGGGCGTCCAGAGCGGTCTGCCGACGGACGTCGACGGGCCCCTATGCGAGAACGCCGACCGCCTAGGCCAGGACGTCGAGCTCCCCGCAGCCGCGGCGGGCGACCTCCTGGCCGTAGGGACCGCGGGCGCCTACGGCTTCGCCATGGCGTCGAACTACGCCGGGAGCCTGCGCCCCGCCGAGGTCGCCGTGCGCGCGGGCGAGGCGCGCCTCGTGCGCCGGCGGGAGCGGCCCGAAGACCTCTGGCGCCTGGAAGACGAGGCGTAAGCGCCGGGCGCTTGGCGGGTCCGGCGGCTGGACGCCCGGCTGGACGCCCGGCCGGAAGACCGGCCGGAAGACCAGCCCAGGCGGGCACGGCCGGCGCCCAGATCGCCGCGACCCGGGACTGGCCGCGGCGCTACACTCGGACCATGGAACCGCGCCGACTCAACCCCGATCGTGAACCGGCAGCATGAAGACGCTCGCCGACGTCACCGCCAAGTACCTCACCGACGAATGGCAGGCCGCAACGAGGACCTTCGAGGTCGTCGAGCCGGCCTCGGGCAAGGTGCTCGCCAACGTCGCCGACTGCGACGCGCAGACGGCCCGCCGGGCCGCCGACGTGGCGTGGGGGGCCTTCGAGAAATGGCGGGCCACGAGCGCGTTCGAACGCTCGGACGTGCTCACCCGCTGGCATGACCTGATCATCGAGAACACCGAGGCGCTCGCGACGACCATGACGCGCGAGATGGGCAAGCCCCTGAAGGAGTCCCGCGGGGAGGTCAAGTACGCCGCCGGCTTCGTCAGGTGGTACGCGGAGGAGGCCAAGCGCGTCTACGGCGACCTCTTCCCCGCCCAGGACCCGAGCAAGCGGCTGCTCGCCGTCCCGCAGCCCGTCGGCCCGGCCTTCGCCATCACCCCGTGGAACTTCCCGCTGGCCATGGTCACGCGCAAGGCGGCACCCGCGCTCGCCGCCGGCTGCACGTTCGTGCTCAAGCCGGCGGAGCAGTCGCCCGTCTCCGCGCTCCTCCTCGCCGACCTGTGGCTGGCGGCCGGCGGGCCCGCCGGTACGCTCCAGGTGCTGCCCACGTCCGATCCGGCGCCCCTCTCCACCGTGCTCATAGAGGACCCGCGCATCCGCAAGCTGACGTTCACCGGCTCGACCGAGGTCGGACGCATCCTCTACGCCCAGGCGGCCGCCACGGTGAAGCGCATCTCGCTCGAGCTCGGCGGCCACGCCCCGTTCCTCGTCTTCGCGGACGCCGACCTCGACGACGCCGTCGCGCAGGTGATGGCCAGCAAGTTCCGCAACGCCGGGCAGACCTGCGTGTGCGCCAACCGGATCTACGTCCACTCCTCGGTAGTCGAGGAGTTCACCGAGCGGTACGCGGCCGCGGCCGCGCGTCTCGTGGTCGGCGACCCCTTGGACGCAGCGACCGACGTCGGTCCGCTCGTCGACGCCCAGGCGGTCGCGAAGGTCGAGCGCCACGTCGCCGAGGCGGTCGGCGGCGGTGCGCGGATCGTGACAGGCGGGAAGCGACTCGACGGGCTCTACCACGCTCCCACGGTGCTGGCGGGTGTACGGCGCGACGCGCTGCTCATGCGCGAGGAGACGTTCGGGCCGGTGGCGCCCATCGCGGCGTTCGAGACTGAGGACGAGGCCGTGAGGCTCGCCAACGACACGCCCTTCGGCCTGGCCGCCTACTTGTACACGCGCGACCTCGGGCGCGCCTTCCGCGTCTCGGAGGCCCTGGAGTACGGCATCGTCGGCGTCAACGACGGCGTGCCGTCCGCACCGTACGCGCCGTTCGGAGGGGTGAAGCAGTCCGGCATCGGGCGTGAGGGCGGGCCATGGGGCATCCACGAGTACCTGAGCGTCAAGTACGTGGCCATGGGGCTCGGGCGGGCTTGAGCGACCGCTATGTCGCGGGGGCGGCAGCCGGCGAGCCGGACGGCACCGGCGCAGACGGAGACGGCGGGGTGGCCGGCGAGGCCATGGCGCTGCTCAGCGGGCTGGCGGCGGCAGTGGGCGGCGGGGAGAAGGCGGCCGCGCACTTCTACGCGCACGCTTCCGACCGGATGCGCGGAGCGCTCGGCAGCGAGACGCATTTCGTGCGCGCGTTCACCAACGAGCGCTTCGCCCCCCTCGCGCACGGCAACGCCGCCAGGCTCACGGAGGTCAGACAGGTCGGCGATAGCGCGAGGGCGACGCTTGCGGTGGACGCGGGGGCCGGCACGGTGACCTACATCGTGGCCGTGGCGAGGGCGCGCTTCGGCGAACGCGCCGGCATGTGGTGCCTCAGCGGCGTGGCGCGTGAGGGCGTCGACCTATAGCCGTTGACTGCTACTTCGGCTGCACGTCCAGCGTGGCGGCGAGCGGCACGCTCTTGCCGCCGCGCGCCTGCAACGTGGCGCGCAAGCGGTAGGGGCCCGGGATGATGTCCTGCGGCACCACGACCTTCACCACGGACCATAACGAGTAGTCGGTCGTAGTGGTGTTGAACGACGCGCTCGTCGAGTTGCGCTGCTCCACCATCACGTTACTGAGCGTCACCTGCCAGCCGTCCGCCACGCGCGCGTCGAGGAGACCGAACATGCTGGCGGCGTCGCCGCGCGACGCGTTGTAGCCGGACGGCACCCACAGGCTGACCTCGAGGTCCTTCGGCGCCAGGTCGAACTGGGCCAAAGAGTGATCGAAGCGTAGGTAGTAGGTCTGGCCCTGCTCGACCCTGATCGAGGAGCCGGCCACGACTATCGGCGTGAAGCTCGAGCTGGAGGTCGCTGGAGCGCACGCCGCCACCGCCAGCGCGAGCGCGACGAAGGCTAACGCGGTGAGGTACGAGCGCCCCGTTCGCCGGCCCGTCGTACGCCTCTCAGTTGTAGTAGCGCTGGTTCGCGTCATGGCCCGAGGCTACCAGAGGCTCATGAGCGGCGCCGCGTACGTACACCGCGCCGACATGAGGACAAGCGCACATGCCATGATGCCCCGGAAGGCGCAGGCGTAGCTCGTCTCGCTACGGCCCACCAGGACGATGAACCAGACCGACACTCGCAGGATCCCGACGAACCGCCACCTCTCCGAGGCACGGTGGCGCCTCCTCGGCCAGGTACTGCGCCACCGCGATCGCGGTCAGACCGTCGAGGAGTTGGCGGAAGCCTTGTCGGTATCCCGCAACGCCGTGCAGCAACATGTCACCTCGCTCGAACGGGACGGTCTCCTCCGCGTCCTCGGACACCGCACGACCGGGGGTCGGCCAGGTCGGGCGTTCACGTTGACCGAGGCCGCGCTCGAGCTCTTCCCCCGGAGTTATGCGAAGCTCGCTGACGACATGCTGCGCAACGTGCGCGAGCTGTTCGGCGAGAGCGGGCTCGATCAGATGCTGGTGAAGATGGCGGACGAGGTCGCGAACGAGCTGGAGCCACGGCTGGCCGGCAAGCAGGGTGGTGAGCGGATCGCCGAGGTCGCGGCCATCCTTCACGAGCTCGGTTACGAGGCCTCCGTCGACGAGGGCGGTCGACTGCTGGCCGCCAACTGCGTGTTCCACCGACTCGCCCACTCTAGCCAGGCAGTGTGCCGGTACGACCATGTCCTACTGAGGCGATTGCTGGGCGACGAGGTCGATCAGCTGGCCTGCATCACCGACGGTTCGGCCGCTTGCGTGTTCACGCTGAGGTAGGCCGACTCCAGCGCCTCCTCGAAGGCCGGACGGGCAGCGCGACGTAACTCCCGGTGGCGCAAGCCACCCGCGACCCCACGGCGGATGTACAGTTCTCGCCAGTGACAGAAGCCGGCCAGCCCGTCCGCTTGGGAGACGTCTTCAGGACGTGGCTCCCGCTCGCGGCGAGCTGGTTGGTGATGGCCATGGAACTGCCGGCGGTCAGCGCCACCGTGACGCGCCTCACCGACCCGGAGCTGCACCTCGCGGCTTACGGCGGCGTGGTCCTCCCCGTCTCGCTCATCATCGAGGCGCCCGTGATGATGCTGCTGGCCGCCAGTGTGGCCCTGGCCAGAGACCGGGCCTCCCACCGACTCATCTACCGTTTCATGATGGCGCTCGGCGTGGGGCTGACGGCGCTGCACGCCTTGCTGGCGTTCACGCCCCTCTTCGACCTCGTCATCGTCCCGCTACTCGGGCCACCCGCGAGCGTCGTCGAGCCGGCCAGGCTGGGCCTGAAGCTGATGCTCCCCTGGACGTGGGCGATCGCCTATCGGCGGTTCCATCAGGGTCTGTTGATCCGGTTCGGGCGTTCTCACCACGTCACCATCGGCACGGCGCTGCGCCTCGTTACCGTCGTCGGCGCGGCGGCCTTCCTCGGCTTCGCGCTCGGCGCCCCCGGCGTGGTGACCGCGACGTTGGCTGTCATCTGCGGCGTGACGGTGGAGGCGCTTTACAGCGGTCTCGCCGCCCTACCCGTAGTGCGCAAGCAGCTCGACCAGGCCGTGACCGTCACGCCTCCCTTGACCGTCGGCGCCTTCCTGGCCTTCTTCCTCCCCCTGCTCCTCACGAGCCTCCTGTCGCTCCTCGTGCAGCCGCTAGGCAGCGCGGCGCTGGCGAGGATGCCGGAGGCGCTCGCGTCGCTCGCGGTCTGGCCGATCGCGAACGGCCTACTGTTCATGCTGCGGTCGGTGGCGTTCGCCCTCAACGAGGTGGTCGTCGCGCTCCTAGACCGTCCCGGTGCCTACCGCACGCTGCGGCGCTTCACGTGGCTACTGGGAGGCTCTCTCCTGCTGATCATGCTGGCGGTCGCGTTCACGCCCCTCTCCCGCTTTTGGTTCGGGACGGTCTCGGGCCTCAGCCCGTCCCTGGCCGCCCTCGCGACCGTCGGGTTCACCTGGGCGCTCCTCTGGCCGTCCCTCGACGCCTTCCGCAACCTCCTACAAGGCGTGGCCGTGCATGCCAAGCGCACGGCCGTCATCGGCTCGGCTACCGTCGTCTTCCTCGGTGTCAGCGCGGCCCTGCTCGTAGCCGGCATCGTTGTCCAACGCTTCCCGGCCCTGCCCGTCGCGATGTTCGCGTTCGTGGTCGCCACGCTGGCACAGGTGGTCTGGCTGAGCGTCAACCTGCGGCGCGAGACCGCTGCCCTGGCCGGACGCTAGCTTCCGGGACGCCGGAACCCCGGCCCGGTCAGTACTGGAACCGCGCTAACGCGGTGTCGGCCGCAGTGGCGCGGTCCGGGGCGACGGGCGGGGCGATGCGCAGTTGGGCCGCCAAACGCCGCGCTTCGGCGAGGTAAGCAGCGTAGTCCTCGGGGCGTCTGCGCGGGGAGGTCGCGACGGGCGCCCAGGACTCCGGCTCGAACGCCCCTTCCGCATACCCGTCGCCCGCCCTGGACGCATGCCGCCACGCGCCGCTACGCCAGTCGAAGTCGTAGAGGGGTAGGAACGCGTCACCCTCCTCGGCCAGGAACTCGACGGCCGACAGGAGGAAATCGAACTCCGCCTCGTCGATCATGAAGTGGAAGCTCAACCGGCACCACCCAGGCTTCAGGCCGTCGTAGCCGGCCTCGATCTGTCCCAGGTACCTGTTCGAGACCGTCTCGTCGATCCCGAGGAGGTCGTGTCCGTAAGGGCCGGCGCAGGAACAGCCGGCCCGCCCCTGGATGCCGAAGAGGTCCGAGAGGAGCCTGACGACGAAACGCGGGTGGAGGTAGCGTCCGGCGGGCTTCAGGAGGAACGACACCACGGCCAGGCGCGGCGCCTCCAGGTTCCCCAGGATCTCGACCTTGGGGTTGCCGACGAGCCGCGCGATGGCCCGGCGGATGTAAGCCTCCTCGCGCTCGGCGATCAGGTCCTCACCGACGCGCTCTTTCACGCGGAAGGCCATGGCGGCGCGGAGCTTCTGCAGGATGCCGGGCGTGCCGGCGTCCTCCCTCGTCTCCACGTCGGCGACGTAGCGCTGCTGATCGCGGTTGACGAAGGTGACCGTGCCGCCGCCGGCCGTCGTCGGGCAACTGAGCGAGTACAGCGACTCGTGGATGAGGAGCAGCCCCGTGGAGCCCGGGCCGCCGAGGAGCTTGTGGGGGCTCAGCACCACGGCGTCCAGGCCATCGTTCGCGCCGGGAGCCGACTCGCCCACGTCGATTTGCACGTATGGCGCGCTGGCGGCGAAATCGAAGGCGGCGAGGGCGCCGTGCTCGTGAAGCAGCTTGGCCACCGCCCTTACGTCGGTCAGGAGACCGGTCACGTTGCTGGCCGCCGAGAACGACCCTAGGCGCGGCCGGTTCAGGTAGCGTGGATCGCTGAGCGCGCGCCGCAACGCGGCGAGGTCGAGCGTGCCATCGCGCGCCAACGGGATCGGCACCCGCTCGGCCAACGATTCGCGCCACGAGACGTCGTTCGAGTGATGCTCGTAAGGCCCGACGAAGACGACCCAGCGGTCGTGCGGCTCGAGCATGCCGACGACCTTGTCGCGCAAGTGCGGAGCCACGCTGACGCCGAGCACTTCCTGCAGCCGCTTGAGCGCGCCGGTGGCGCCGGTGCCGGCGAAGATGAGCTTGTGGCGCTCACCGCCGCCGAGCCGGCGCTTGAGGTAGGCGCGCGCCGACTCAGTCAGCTCCGTCGTATGGGCGCCCGTGGCGCTGTCCTCGGTGTGGGTGTTGGCGTATAGAGGGAGCACGGCGCGCGCCAACGCCTCCTCGATGGACGCGAGCGGGCGGCCCGAGGCGATATGGTCGGCGTAGGTGAGGCGCCGTGCCCCGAAGGGCGTCGCGAAACACGCCCCCTCGCCTATGACGTCGGCCCGCAGCTCCTCCAACGTGAGCCGCACCTGCTTCTCGGTAGCCATGGCCTGCCTCCGCTCGACTTGCTCCCAGGTTACAACCTGCCGCATCCGGTGGCCGGACGTGCCGCATGGGCCACGTGTCGGTCCGCTCGCTCGCTCCCCCCTGTCCACGGGTTACACTCGTTGGCCGTTGAGGGGGAGTAGCCGCCCGCACCCCGCGGGAGCCCGCCATCGTCAACACGGCGACCAAAGGTCGTCCGGTGGCGCGCGTTCAGGCGAGACCCTAACGGGAGGTCATCATGACCGAACCGCTATGGGCCTGGTTCGCCTTCATCGGCTTCGTCTTCGCGATGCTTGCCATCGATCTCGGCGTCTTCCAGCGCAAGGCGCACGTCGTCAAGCCCCAGGAGGCCGCGCTCTGGACCGGCGTCTGGGTGAGCCTGTCGCTCCTCCTCGGACTGGCCTTCAACTTCTGGCTCGGCCCCGAGAAGGCCATCCAGTACGTGACGGGGTACGTGCTCGAGTGGTCGTTGTCCGTCGACAACATCTTCGTGTTCGTGCTCGTGTTCTCGTACTTCAAGACGCCCTTCAAGTACCAGCAGCGCGTCCTTCTGTGGGGCATCGTCGGCGCGCTCCTGCTGCGGGGCATCATGATCGTGGTCGGCGCCACGCTCATCCAGGCGTTCAGTTGGGTGCTCTACATCTTCGGCGCCTTCCTCCTCTTCACCGGCGCGCGGATGCTCTTCCAGAAGGGCGACGGCGAATCGGACCTCGAGAAGAACCCCGCCCTGCGCCTGGTCAAGCGCCTCATGCCGGTGAGCGCCGAGTACGACGGCCAGAAGTTCTTCACGATCAGGAACGGCGTGCGCATGGCGACGCCGCTGCTCCTCGTGCTGGTGGTCATCGAGTTCACCGACCTGCTCTTCGCCGTCGACTCCATCCCGGCCATCTTCGCGGTGACCACCGACGGCTTCATCGTGTTCACGGCCAGCATCATGGCGGTGCTCGGCCTGCGCTCCATGTACTTCCTCCTCGCGCACGTCGTCCACCGCTTCGTCTACCTGAAGACCGGCCTGGCGATCATCCTCGTCTACATAGGCGCCAAGATGTTGCTCCTCGACGTCTTGCACATACCGAGCCTCGTGTCGCTCGCGGTGGTCGTCGGCATCCTCGCGCTCAGCGTCGTGGCCTCGCTCATATGGGGCAAGCCGCAGGCGCCGGCACACCAGGACTCGCTTCCGCCCAGCTGAGCGCCGGCCGAGCCGTCGCCAGGGCGACCGGACCCTCTACCCGACGGTCGCCCCGGGCGGCGGCGGCGTCGCCGCGCGCCGAAGACCGGTCAACCGACTTCGTAGCGGTGGGTCACTATCCCGGAACCCGGGTACGTCCTCACGTCCAAGAGCTTGAAGGGCACTTCGGGCCGGCGCTCGAACAGGGGCACGCCGCCGCCCGCCACCAGGGGGAAGTAGGTGATGTGCAGCTCGTCGACGAGAGCCTCGGCCAGCAGGTGGTTCCAGAGCAACCGCCCCATCAGGACGAGGATGTCGCGTCCCTCACCGGTCTTGAGCGCCGCGACGTGAGCGACGGCGTCCGCGACGGGCACGACGGTGGTCGTGCCTCGCCAGGCGGCGAGGTCGCCGCCGGCCAGCTTGTCCGAGACGGCCACCTTCTCCACTTCCCGGATGAGCCTGGCGAACTCTCGCCTCACGGGCGTGGCGGCCGGGTCCGCCTCGACGCCCGTCCAGTACGCGTAGTTGCCCAGGAACGAGGTCCTGCCGCTCAGCAACAGGGTGTCGGCCGCGCCGAGGCGCTCGACGTTGTAGTGGTCGAACGCCCCGTCACCCCGGTAGTCGGGGTGGAAGTACTCGAAGAACGGCTCGATGCTCTTGTCGAGCGCCTCGTAGTAACCGTCCAGGGTCGCGAAGTTGTTGACGACGACCTTGCGCAAGGGCAGCCTCCAAAGTTGTCGAAGCGGCGTCAGTCCCCGACGAGCGCCCCGAGCAGCCCGGTGCGCCACGCGCCGGCCACCGGGTCGTACGCCCCGAAGCCGTCCGCGAACTCCCAGTACGCCCAGTTGAGACCGCGCGCCTCGGCCGCCTGGCGAACGGCGCGGGTCCACCGGACGCGCGAGGCCGTGTCGGCCTTGCCGTACGCTCCGAACTCGCCGACGAGAACGGGTGGGGCGCCGTGCGCTTCCGCCCACTCCCTCACGAAGTCGAAAGCCGCCTCCACCGCCTCGGTCTCGGTGACGAGAAGCGGCAGGCGCTGCCCGTCCGCCCTGAGCTCGAGGCCTTGCAGGACGAAGGGCGTCTGGGGCACGGCCGTGCGGTTCTGGAGGATGACCCGCTCCACCCCTCCTGCGCCGCCACACTCCGCCAGGTCTACGACCGTCTCGACGCCGGCCTCGGTGTCCACCGGCACCGTCGCGTTGTCGGCTTCCGGCCCGCAGGCGACCAGGAGCTCCACGGCGCGCGACGTCGTGAACGCGAGCCGGTCGTAGCCGAGTAGAGCCCCGAACGGTTGCAGGTAATAGCCCGCCCAACCGGCGTCGAAGGTGAGCGTGAGCTCGTCGCCGTAATCCCGCGTCGTGTCCCACGACCAGTCGGCCCAGGCCGGGTTCGGCGTCAGCCGCGAGCCGGTCCAGGTCGTGCCGACGGGCGGCGCGGGCTCGACCCACTCGGCACCTTGGTGCGTGAAGTAGAACGGGTCGTAGTAGTGCACGGTGAGAACGAGACGGTCGTCGTCCGGCCACGCGAGACCCGGCAGGTTGCCGATGCCGTTGAAGCCCGTCGGTCCGACCACGACCCAGCGGGTCGGGTTGGTCTCGCGCACCACGGCCAGCGCCTGGGAGACGAGGGCGTTCCAGGTCGCGTCGTCCAAGGCGTCGTGCGGCTCGTTGAGGAGCTCGAAGAGGACGCCGTCAGGGGCGTCCCGGTAATGCTCGGCGATCTGCCGCCAGATGGCGAGCCACCGCTCCGTGTGGCCGCCCGGGTCCTCGTGCAGCTCGTCGTAATGGTGAAAGTCGACGATGACGTTCATGCCGCGCTCGACGATCCAGCCGACGACCTCGTCAACGCGGGCGAAGAAGTCGGGATCGACGGTGTACGGTGCGGCGGCGGAAGCGTGCGCCGACCACTTGATCGGCAACCTGACCGTCTGGAAACCGGCGCTCCCGACGGCCTCAGCGTAGCCTTCTTGCAACGTGACGCCCCAGTCGCCTTCGTTCGGCGCCTCGAGGGCGTTGGCGAAGTTGATGCCGCGGCCGAAGGGCTCTGGCACGCCGCCGCCGGGAGGCGGGAGCGGCTGGCCGGCACAAGCGACGAGAAGCGTAAGGGCGAGGGTGAGGCTGAATGCGACGGCCAGGGCGGCGACGCGACGCGGTTCCTTGCGCATGGGCGAGTATAAGACCGGCGAAGTGCGTGCGAGCCCACCGCCGACGCGGCTTTCGACCCGTACGGCGGCCTCGCCGCCGGTGCGAGCTAGGACGCGTCCCGGCCAGGACCGGGACACGGCCCCATGACACCGGGACTCCCGGGCGCAGAGTATGCGCGTTCGGAGGTACTGATCATGTACGACCGTCAGACAGATCACCATGCGCCACGCGCGCTGGCCGCGCGGTTCGCGTGGCTTCCATTCCTCACCGTCGCGCTGGCCTCCGGCCTCGCGCACGCGGCAGCCGATGTACGCACCGAGTACGCCGACGGCAGCCTGCGGGGGCCTCAGGTGTACGCCGGGGAGGGCTTCCATTCCGTCGGGCTGGTCAACGAGAGCGCGGAGGCCGTCACTTTCAACGTGTACCGGTTGCACGATGGCGTCGGGCTCGGGGCGTTCGAGCAGACCGACGCCACACTGCAAGCGGCGCTCCAGGCCCAGACGGACGCCTCGGTCGCGGCGATGCAGGCGTTCATGGAGCAGGCCGACGCCCTCGGCGGCACCGTCGTGAAGGCGCGTGACGAGACCGACATGTTCGTCGACCTAGAGGAAGGGACGTACGTCGTATCGGCGAGCGTTGACGGGAACGACGCGAGCAAGCCGGTGTACACCTCCTTCATGGTCACGGAGGGCGGCGATCAGGGCACGGCCCCCGAGGTGGCCAACGTGGTGCACCTCTCGGACTTCGCCTTCGACTTCCCGGCTACCATAGCGGCGGGCGAGAACCTCTGGGAAGTGAGTAACACGGGCGCGCAGCCGCACATCGCGGCCTTCTTCAAACTCCTGCCCGGCAAGACGACCGCCGATCTCGAGGCGTTCCTCAACGGCGCCACGGACGAGAGCACGCCGCCGCCGTTCGACACCGGCACGGACCTGAGCATCGAGGCGCTTACCCCAGGAGCCACCGTCTACCTGCCCCTCGACTTCTCCGCCGGCACCTGGGTGGCCGTCTGCTTCGTGCCGGACATGCACGACCCTTCTACGGCGCATTACATGGAAGGGATGATCGAGGAGTTCGTCGTCGACTGAGCGCGTAGCCCGTTCCGCAGCCGCGAGGGTACGGAGCCTCATCCGTACCCTCGCTCTCATGTTCCGGGCGTAGCCTGGGCGTCGCTTAAGGAGCGGTGACCCAGGTGTTAGAACGCGCCCCCTTCAGCCGCCCGAACCGGGCCCGCCAACCGTGCCATGCCGATCGGCCACGCGACGTAGCCGCGAGCGCCGCTTCGACCCAACCACAACCGGACGACCTGCGCTGCGCTCTGCACGACCGCCTCGGCCCCGGCCTGGCCAACCTCGAGGTGAGGCTCGAGCTCCTCGAGGTGACCGCGGAGGGGCTGCCCATCGCCGCCGACGTGGCCGCGCTGAGGCTCGACGCCGGCCGACTGGTTCGTGAGCTCCGCCGCATCGTGCACGACGAGCCGCCCGCGCCGCTCGGCATGGGGCTGGTCGCAGCCATCTCCGAGGCCTGCCACGGTGCCGAACGGCCCGGCCTGCGCGTAGGGCTCCGCATCGTAGGCACACCGTGCGAGCCCTCGGCCGCGCTCGCCGAGCTGCTCTACCGCGCGGCGCTCGAAGGGATCGCCAACGTGGCGCGCCACGCCGAAGCCAGTCGCTGCTCGGTGACGCTGCGCTTCGGCCCCACCTCCATTTGCTTCCAAGTACGCGACGACGGTATCGGCCCCGCCGGCGCCTCGCACGGCGTCCGCGCCGGTCGGCGCGGCCTCGGCCTCGCCTCGCTGCGCCGCACGGCACGACTGCTCGGCGGCACGGCCCACTTGCTTCCCTCGCCGGCCGGCGGGTCGTGTCTCTCGGTGACGCTGCCGCTGCTACCGGCGACACGCGCGAGGCGTGGGCAGCACCCTCAGCCGCTCGAGCGCCGCCTACCGTGAGGGAGCCGGGTACCACCCGGGCGGGGCTCGGCATGCCCGTGGCCGGACCCGACGCGACCGTTCCCGTCACCGTCCTGGTGGCAGACGACCACGAGCTGTTCCTCGAAGGCCTCTCCCTGCTCGTCGCCGCCATGCCCGGCTGCGAGGTCGTCGGGACGGCGCACGACGGCGCTCAAGCCGTCGAGCTGGCCAAGCGGCTGTCTCCTCGCGTAGTCCTCATGGACGCGCGCATGCCCCGGCTGTCGGGGCCGGAGGCCATCGCCCACCTGGTGGCGGAGCTCCCGGGAACGGCCGTCGTGATGGTGACGATGTTCGCGGACGACGAGCTCGTCTTCCACGCCATGCGCGCGGGCGCCAAGGGCTACGTCCTGAAGGGCGCCTCGAAGGCCGAGCTGGAGCGGGCGATCATGGCGGCGGCGAACGGCGAGGCTCTGTTCGACCACGACATCGTGGAACGGTTCAGCCGCTACTTCGCGGCCGGCGCGGCGAGCGGCGCCCTACCGTTCGACCTGACGCCACGCGAGCGCGAAGTGCTGGCGCTCCTGGCACGCGGCCTGCGCAACCCCGCGCTGGCCAGGGAGCTGCGGGTGACGACCAAGACCGTGAGGAACCACGTGTCCAACGTCATCGGCAAGCTCGGGGTCAGCACTCGGCAGGAGGCGGCCGCGAAGGCGCGGGAGGCGGGCCTCGGAGGGGACAAGGAGCCGCTCTGACCGCGCGGGAGCGAGTGAAGCATGTCCGTTGGCCGCGCGCCCGACGCGGCATGGCCGTCACGGCAGCCGCCGACTGCCCCCGTGCTACAGTCTCCCTGCGAAAAGCATCCATAAGCGCAACGCAAGTCGTTGAACCTGGGAGGCGTTCAATGAAACAGGCCCTCGTCAAGCTCGTGTTCCTTGCCGCGGCGATCACCACGCTGTTCTCCGTCGCGATCGCTCAGGCCCCTATAACGGTGAGGATCGGTTTCAACCCGACCCAGAACTCCGACCTGCTGACCGCCGCCTCCGAGGGCATCGCCAACTACCTCGAGTCCCAGTTGGGCGGCGCCGTCGAAGTGCAGGTCTTCATCCCCACGGACTACCGCGGCCTGATCGAGGCCATGGGCTCCGGCAACCTCGACTTCGCCTTCTTCCCACCCGACGGCTTCGTGGTGGCGAACCAGGAAGTCGGCGCCATGGTCCTCCTCAAGTCCGTGCGCTCAGGCAACCCGTACTACTGGTCCGCCATAGTCGTGCGCAAGGACAGCGGCATCGAGAACATCGGCGACCTCGAAGGCAAGTCCATCGCCTGGATCGACCCGAACTCGGCCGCCGGCTACACGTTCCCGCGCGCCGAACTGATCACGGCCGGCATCAACCCGGACGACTTCTTCAGCAACCAGGTCTACGCCGGCGGGCACGACGCCGCCGTTCTGGCCGTCCTCAACGGCTCCGTCGACGCGGCGGCCACCTTCGCGAACGACGACCAGAACATCTCCGGCGCCTGGACGCAGTTCCTCGACGCCGACCAGGCCAGCCAGATCACCGCGATCTTCTACACGCGGCCCATCCCCGGCGACACGTTCAGCGTCTCGCAACAGTTCGCCTCGGAGCACCCGGCCCTTACCTACCAGATCGCCGCGGCCATCGCCACCATCAAGGCGCCCGACAACAACCTGCTCACCGACCTCTACCGCATCGACTACATGATCCCGGCGGACAGCTCCGACTACGCCGTGGTGCGCGACACCCGTCGCATCCTGGGGCTCGACCAGTAGCCGACGGCGGACGCGGGGTGGGCGCCACTTGTGACAGTGGCGCCCACCCCGCGTCGCTCCCTGGCCGGCACGCGCACACGATGACCGCTCTCACACGTCGGATCCCATGCCGCAACTGACCCAGCCCATCACATGATCGAGGTCTCGAACCTCGGCAAGGTCTTCCCCGACGGCACGCAGGCGTTGTCCGGCGTGAACGTCAGCGTGCCGGACGGCGACTTCATCGCGGTCATCGGCCTGTCCGGCGCCGGCAAGTCGACCTTCCTGCGCTGCCTGAACCGGCTCGTCGACCCGAGCGAGGGCTCCATCACGGTGGGCTCCAAGGACGTCGCGCGGCTGCGTGGCAGGCAACTGCAGCACTACCGCCGCACGGTCGGGTTCATATTCCAGCAGTTCAACCTCGTCCAAAGGCTATCGGTCCTGGACAACGTCCTCAGCGGACGCCTCGGCTACCACCCGACGTGGCGCGGCCTGCTCGCGCTCTACACGGAAGGCGACAGGGAGCTCGCCATGTCCGCCATCCGCGAGGTGGGCCTGAGCGGCAAGGAGGACGCCAGGGTCGACCAGCTCTCGGGCGGCCAGCAGCAGCGCGTGGCGATAGCGCGCGCCATGGCCCAGGAGCCGCAGCTCATCCTCGCCGACGAGCCCATGGCCAGCCTCGACCCGCGCCTGTCGGACGTGATCCTAGGTATCTTGCGCGACTACAACGAGACCAAGGGCGTGACCGTGCTCGTCAACATCCACGTGCTCGACCTGGCCAAGCGCTACGCCAAGCGGGTGTTGGCCTTCAACAAGGGCAAGCTCGTGTTCGACGGACCCGTGTCGAGCTTGGACGACGACCTCGAGACGCGCATCTACGCGGGCTCGTTGGAGGCCCTCTGATATGGGTAGCCTGCCGATAGCGTGCAGCTCGCCGACGAAGGCGGTCCGCTGATGTGGGGCGCGTTGGCGGTCGGCGCGCTCGTGGCCGTACTGGCCGGGTTCGCGCGCGCTTCGATGCGCCGCCTCGTGGTGACGGCTAGCCTCGCGCTGATCGTCGCCTATCTCGCCTTCCCGTTCTCCACCACCGTCGGCTTCGTCAGCCGCGACACCATCCGGCCGACCCTCTTAGGGCTGACACCGTTGCAGCCGCTCCTGGCGGTCGTCCTCCTGGCCGCCCTTGTCGCCCTGGTGGTGGCACTGCGGAGCCCGCGCGCTGGAGGGCTCGTCGCCGTGATAGCGGCCGCCGCGAGCCTGGCGGCGATCCTGGTCTGGCGCGCCCAGACGCCCGTGCTCGTCCACCTGCTCCCGCTCGGCGGCCTCATGGAGGTGCTCACGGCGGCGGTGCTCGGTGCGGCCATCGCGGCAGCCGGCTGGGGCGCGCGACGCCTACGTTGGCCGCTCCTGGGGCTCGGGCTCGTGGTGGGCGTCCTCGCCGGCGTCCTGCTCCTCTCACCCGCCGGCCATCGGCTGTTCCCCAACGCGGTCGGCTACTACCGGCTCGTGACGAAGACGTCCGCGAACGAGCAGGAGACCATCGTCGAGGCTTACAACGCCAACCTCGACGTCACCAATGCGCAGCGCCAACGCATCGGCCTGCGCCCGCTGCCGCCCATCGAGAGCACGGCGGGGCTCGCCACCGAGCGCCTGCCCGAGGAGGCGGCCGCGACCGGCTACCGGATGCTCAGGCCGGCGGAGGGCGGCTACGGCGTCGGCGTTGCCTTCCTCCTCTGCGGGCTGCTGCTCGGCAGCGGCGCCATGCTGGCCGCCAGACCCAAGCTCAAGAGCGGTAACGACCTCGTGACCGGCCTGGTGTACGCCGCCGCGCTCGTCGTCCTCGCCCCCGCGTTCGCCTCTACGAGGTTCAGCCTGGGGAAGATCGTCGAGGGCTGGCCGTTCCTCCTCAACTTCCTCGACCGCGCGTGGCCCCCGCTCCTCGCGGACCCGAGCTACGGGCAGTTCGGCCTCTTCCCGCTGCAAGAGGTCGCGAGCCAGATGCTGATAACGCTGGAGATCGCGCTCGTCGGCACGTTCCTCGGCGCCATCTTCGCCGTTCCCTTGAGCTTCCTCGCCGCCCGCAACCTCACGTCCGGCAACCCGCTCATGCGCGCCGCGTTCGTGATCACGCGCGGCTTCTTCAACCTGGACCGCGGGGTCGACACGCTGATCCTCGCCCTGATCTTCGTCGCCGCCGTCGGGCTGGGGCCGCTGGCCGGCGTGCTCGCCATGGCCATCCACTCGATCGCGGACCTCGGCAAGCTCTACTCGGAGTCCATCGAGAACGTCGACCGAGGCCCCATCGAGGCGCTCGAGTCCGTAGGGGCCGCTGGCAGCAACGTGGTCCGCTGGGCCATCCTCCCCCAGGTGTCGCCCCTGTTCCTCGGCTGGACCCTCTACCGCTTCGAGATCAACTTCCGCGTCTCGATCGTCCTCGGCCTCGTTGGCGCCGGTGGCATCGGCTTCTTCATCCAGGACAAGATGGCCTCCGGTAAGTACGACCAGATGATCATCGCCATCATCGCCATCGTGATCGTGGTGAACATCATCGACTTCGTGTCCTCCTGGTTGCGGGGGAAGTTGGTTTGAGGCGCTTGACTACCGTTTAGTAGTCGACTACTCTGACTACGATGTAGTAGTCAGGAGGCGGCGTGAAGTACAGCGGGAAGGTCACCGGTCCAGAATCGCTGGGAAGGATCCTGCAGCAGGCCAGGTTGCTCGGAGGGCTTAGCCAGCGCGAGCTGGCCAAGCGCCTCGGGACGACCCAGCGCTACGTTTGGGAGATGGAGGCCGGCAAGCCCTCCATATTCGTCGAGCGCCTCTTCGCGATGATGAAGGAGACCGGGGTCGAGCTGACCGCCACGATAACGACGGGCGATCACGATGCCTGAGTTGGTGGTGGAGCTGTACGGAGTGCAGGTTGGCGTGCTCCGTGAAGAACGAAGCGCGTTCGACTTCATCGCCACTTCCGACGCTCTCAGAACCTTCGGCATCGATAGCTTGATTCTTTCCGTAGCCGCCCCGCTCACGCAGCCTCGCCCGAAGCTCACTCGCCGTCATGCGGAGGATCGCCCTGGACTTCCGGCCGCGTGAATCCAACCGACTCGACCGCAGCGCCGGACGCCAACCTGTAGGTATGCACAACGACGCCGTTCCTCCAGCGCTCGGATTCGACCAGGTCCAGGTCGACCCGCTCGGTGAACAGCGGTCGACCACGCCCTAGCGCGACCGGATGGACCATGAGCCGGTACTCGTCTATCAAGCCCAGCTTAGTTAGCTGCTGCACGACACTTATGCTGCCGTCGACGCGGACACCCTTCTTCGACTCCGCCTTGAGTTCGCGGACGCGGTCGGGCTCGATGCTGTGCATGACGGTCGTCTCGAGCCAGTCGGCTCTCGTCAGAGTCGTGGAGAACAAGACCTTCCGCATGGCGTTGTAGTGCTGCCCGATGGTCTTCTCCGCCGGCGTTGCATTAGGGTTATTCGGAGCGCCCGGCCAGAACGTGATGAAGCCTTGGTAGCTCCGACGCCCCAAGAGGAGCGTGTCGGCACGCTTGCTCCACTCGGCCATGTAGTCCGCGCGCTCGTCACCCATGATGAGCCAGTCCAGGCTGCCGTCCTCACCGGCGATGAAACCGTCAAGCGTTGTCGCCAGTATCACGTTCAGTTCGGCCATAGCGTCGGCACCTCCCGTCCCTTGGTCGAGAGACAAGGTAGCACCGCCGGGGGATCTTTCAGAGGGCCGCTTCGTCCGCGCCTCGGCACCGGCTGGATCGGCGCTATAGTCGGCGAACCGCATCACGGCCAGGAAAGGACCTCATGCGACTCCTTCTCACCTCCGGCGGGGTCAAGAACAAGAGCATCAACGACGCGCTCGTCGACCTGCTTGGCAAACCGATCGCCGAGTCGAACGCGCTATGCATACCCACAGCCTCCTATGGGCATCCGTGGGTCAAGCCGCAAGGGACATGGCGCTTCATCAGCGGGAACTCCCCCGCGCCGATGTGCGACCTAGGGTGGAACTCCGTGGGGATGCTGGAGCTCACGGCGCTGCCCAGCATCGGGGCCGAGCGCTGGGTTCCCTGGGTCAAGGAGACCGACGCGCTGCTGGTGGACAGCGGCGATGCGCTCTACCTATGCCACTGGCTGCGCGAGTCCGGCCTGGCCGACCTCATGCCGTCGCTCGACAACCTCGTCTGGGTCGGACTCAGCGCCGGCAGCATGGTGATGACGCCCCGCATAGGCGAGGAGTTCATCGCGATGAAACCGCCCCTCACCGGCGACGACCGGGCGCTTGGGATGGTCGACTTCTCGATCTTCCCGCACCTTGACCATCCGATGCTGCCGTCCAACACGATGGCCGCCGCCGAAGCTTGGGCCTCGTGGCTGGGAGTGCCGGCCTACGTGATGGACGACGACACCGCCATCAAGGTGGTCGACGGCGCCGTCGAAGTCGTGTCAGAGGGGAAGTGGCGGTTCTTGGGCCTCGCGGGGTGACCGTGAGCCCGGCCGGCTGCGGAGGGACTCTAGGCCAGGGCGTCTTGCCTGTCGGGGCCAACCCTCTTCACAAGGCAGGTCGAGCGGAGACCGGCGCGGGGTAAGGCTCTCATGCCGCTCCGGCGACGACTTCCAACCCCTTCTCGAGGACCGCGTCCGCGCCTCCGACGAGGAAGAACTCGTAGGCCGGCGTCGCGACCACGTCCGGCAGGACGCCCCGTCCGTCGAACAGCTCGCCCGATGCCTGGAACGACGCCATGGACGCGAAACGGACCTTGAGGCCCGAGGTTGGCAACTCGACCACCTGCGCCCTAGCGCTGCCGCCTCCGCTCGCCTCTCCCATCAGCGTCACGTTCGGCAAACCCTTGAGAGTCGACAGGAACACGTCCGTGGCGCTGAAGCAGGCCGCGTCCATCAGTACGACCACGGGTCGACCAAGGTAACGCGACCTCTCGTCCGCCTGACCGGGCGACACCACCATCGCATGCCATGGACTGAACCGTTCAGCAGGCGGCGACCACTCCGGCATGAAACCGACCAAGAACAGCTCCAGCGCCTCCCTCTCAGGCGCTGACCAGTGGTCCGAAGCTACCGGGAACAGATACCGGTTGGCCAGATGGTCCGCCGGGAACCCTTCCCAAGCGCGGTAAGCAGCCACGTTCGCCACGCGCGGCTCCGCCTGCGGCCGCATGAGCAGCGGCACGAGCGCCCGCAGCGCCTCGCGGCTGCCACCGCCGTTGCCGCGCACGTCGATCACGAGCCCGTCGGTCCGGGCGAACCGCGCCATCGAACCCGGGAGTCTTCCGCCGCCTCGCTCGTCATGGTCTCCAGACGCAGATAGCCCACGTTGCCATCGAGCGTTCGCGACTCGCCACGTGGCCATGTGCCGAACTGAGGCGCCCTATCCGCAACGGCTAGTCGCAACGTTCGCTTGGACGCGCCGCCCGCCCCCGCCACGGTCACCGCCACGTCCTCGACTTGCGGCAGCCCGAGATCGGCCCGCAACATCTGCACGGCTCGCAACCACCGCAGCGAGCCGCGTTTCACGAACTGCGGCGAACCCGCCGGCACGTAAGCCGCGGCCGCGGTGAGCCAACTCGCGACGTCCACGCCGTCGATGGCGACGAGATACGGCCGCTCGGGGTCCAGCAAGGCGGAGCGGTCGGCCTCGAACGCTACGAGGGTGTCGCCCGTCCAGCCGGTCAGGAACGGCAGAAAGCCGCGCGGGTGGGGCGGGGCGTTGACCGCCGCGTGACCGTCGATGAACCTGGCCATCAGCTTCTGCAGCCTAAGGCCTAGCCACGACGTTTCCAACTCGGCCGGTAGCGCAAGGCGCAGGTCCTCGAAGAGGACACGGTGATCAGTGGAACCAACATCCAAGTATGCGAAGCGGTCCTCCAAGACATGCTCCAGGAAGCTGATATCAGCAAGCGCATCGTCCCTAGTCAAGTCGTACCTCCGAGCTGGGGTTTCTTGGAGGTTAGCACGGTCGGTGATGTCGTCTAGGGACTTAGGTGGTGCTGCCCGGCGCACGTTGGAGGACGTGTCAGCGGCTAGCTGGTGCGCAGCGCCAACCGTAGGTCTTCGTGCTCGAACGCGGTGCTCATGCGTTCAATCTCGTAGCCCGGCGCCCCAAGGCCCGCAGCCACGTCGCGCCAAGTCCGAGTCGCGCGCCCGACTTCCTTAACGATCTCGCTCGCAGCCTGAGGACTCAACCCGAAGTATCGAGCCGATCCGAGCGCGAGTTCCAGATCGCAAACGCGCTCCTCACCGTCGATGGCCGTCGTCAGAACCCTAGGCCGGACATCGGCTGGCGTGGGGTTCAAGTCGTAGGCCGGCGAGAGCGTCCATCCTCGCCTGGTCCGACACACCAAGGAGGACGTCGAGTTCTTGCAGGGCGCGGACGGGACGGTTCTCGCGTCTCGCGTTTCTGCGCTCGGCTCGCCGCAGCAGGCTGCGCCCCCAGGTATCTGGCGCTGAATCGCCGAACGCCCCTAACACCACCTGTCCCCGGTTTGGCACGAACGGGGGCAGGATCTAGCCGAAGTGTCGGTCGGGGGGAAAACGCATTCGGGTTCGCAAGCCAAGACGACGCGTACCTGAAGCCGCTAGCTTCGAATCCTTTATGCGGTCGTCGATACAGTGAGCCTACGAGATAGTCCTCGCCAGCTTGTTGGATGAAGACCTCGATCTCATCCTTCATCGCTAGCACCCTTCGACGTGTTCCGCTTCGACCTGGCTCGCCGAGGAAGCGCCTGCTCGGCATGGGCCAGCCCGATCTCGTCGACTCCTGGACCAGCAAGCTTGCCGAGGTTCTCGAGGAGGCCCAGCGCTTGAAGGACACTCGCGTAGATCCCCATGCCGACTCCGGGGTCGCCAGCCTCTAAACGCTGGAGCGTTGGGCGGCTGGTGAACGCGCGCTCGGCAACGGTATCCATCGTGAGGTTCCGCCGCAGGCGGGCCACCTTAACGTCGTGCCCAAGCTCTCGCAAGGCGCGGCGCACCGCTAAGGACGGACGATGAGGGGTGGCCATATGTAAACATCCTATGTCATTAACTAGACTTAGCGCAATGCCAAGCTTACGTTACTGGAGCTGCGTCGAGGGTGCGCCGGGTAATCGACTTCTCGGCGCCACAAGGCAGCAGCGCCGACGCGCCGATCCGACCCTAGCCCCGCCCCGGCCCACCCTCGTCCAGCCTGCGCTGGATGACCACGACCGCACCGAGTAGTAGGGCCGGAAGGACGTACTGCAGAGCGTCGGAGAGCCCGTACCAGAAGCCGGCTTGAAGCGGAGCCGGCTCCCCAGGTCGACCGAGCAGATCCCGGGTGAGCGAGAGCGCCGCGACCGCCAGGTAACCGGCACCCAGCTGCCAGGCCACCATCCCAACCAACGCCAGCGCCGACCAGAGCGAAGAGCCGATAGCGCTCACGTCTCGGTGCCGATCTGGGCGCCGAGGCCCGGAGCAGCGTTCGCAACCAACCCCTCGAGTACTACCTGGGGCGCATGGCGGTAGTTCGCTCGAGGACCCTGGGGGAGTTCGCGAAGCGCGACGATGCATGGCTCTTGGAAGCCACTCCCTTCCGCGATGGGGCTTTGGCGAACAACTACTGGAAGTGGTTCCACGTCATGGAGGACGAACTCTCGCATCGAGGGCAGATCCGGCTGATCCGCAAGCGCCTCCCGAAACTTCCGAGAGCCTAGGTTCGCCGGACGACGCTATATAAACCGGATCGAGCCACAGAGCCCTGCTAGGCAACCGACCCTGGCGCCAAGTAAGGAAGCTCCTTACAATGTCCTAGGAGGTCTTCATGGTCACTAGCCGCCTTACCAGCAAAGGTCAGACGACCATCCCGAGAAGCGTGCGCCAAGGGCTGCAGCTCCGCGAAGGTGACGCACTCGAGTTCGAGTTGATGGACGGTTACGTCATCCTTCGCAAGGCACAGCCCTCCCACAGCGAAGACCCGTTCGTCACGTTCGAGGAGTGGGCCAGTGAGGCAGACCAGCGCGCCTATGCCGACCTTTGAGCAAGGCGCCGTCATCCGCGTTCCGTTCCCCTACACCGATAGACCCGTACGCCAGTACCGTCCCACTCTCGTGGTCTCCAGTACAGGCGTGGGTGAGAACCAGAGTCTCTTGTGGGTGTTGATGATCACAAGTGCAGAGAACCGTCGCTGGCCAGGAGATGTGGATGTGGGTGAGCGGCATAGGGAGATGGGCCTGCCCGCGCCGTCACTGGTCAGGACGGCGAAGATCGCCACGATCAAGGGCACGCAAGCGGATCAGATCGGTCGTCTGCGCGGCGACATCCTCGACGAGGTGCTCGACAACGTGGGCGCGACGCTACGACGGTAGCTTGGCTGCACCAGAGGAGCCGGCCACTTCACCTCAGGCCCTCCAACCCCCAGCCTGAGGAACCGCCGTAGGATCCATACCAGGAACGCCGGCCTGCCCGCTGAGGGCTCGGCGGGGTACTCCCGCAAGAACGTCCCCAGGTGTCTACGGAAGTAACGTTTGAAACGCGATACCCGTTCCAAGCTTGAACGGCTCGATACGCTCGGCCAGGTCCTTCCCATACACGCAGCCGGACTCGACCTTTAGGACGAACGCGTCTGGCCCGGCGCCGTCGGCTACCGCTTCGAACGACACCGTGCCGACTTCCACACCGGTCACGGCAGCGTCCCAAGGCACCTGGACGGGCCGGTCCTTCGCGACACATTGCAGGTAGCCGTCTGCGTCCGCCTCCAGGTGAACGCCGATGCGCCTTGGGCTACGGTCCGTCACTCCGACACGATAGCGGCATGAGCAACGCTCGTACGGTTTCGTGTCATCGCGCCGTGAGATCGCGCCGTGAGATCGCGTCGTTAGCGGACTCTAGCTCGATACTCGCCGCGCGTCTCCGCCAGTTCCTTGGTTCGGCGAGGCCCCCACCGGATCTTGCGCATGACTCTTGCCCGACCAACTAGCTTCACATCCAGTCCGTACCCGCCCTACCCCGCGGGCCGATACGGCAGGGCTCGCTAGAGCCCGACTCCAAGCGGCTCACCGCGTACCTTAACTTCGTTCCCCACGCATACGTTGCGGGATGCGCTTAATAGGACCGAACGCCAACCTCGACGGTGGCAACCCTGTGCACTCGGACCCACGTATGGTCGGCGACCAGGGCCCACCGCGCATGACACCGCGCGCCTAGCCTGCTTCCGTAGCGGCGGGCCAGCCAAAACCCCGAATGAACTGGGACGTAGCAACCTCGCTTCACGACCCTTGCATACAGGGTTGCCGCTCACCACCGATAATGCCGAATATGCTCCCCACGCTCCGCGATCTCGCTCATGGACTGGATGCCGATCTCGATGTGCCTGTCCGTGAACTCGCGGAAGACGGCCCGGGCGGAGTCCTTCGTCTTGATGCCGTCCTTCCGCAGGGGTAGGTCGGAGACGAGGAGGAGCGCCCCAATGGGCACCTTGCTCGCGAAGCCCACGGAGAAGAGCGTGGCCGTCTCCATGTCTATCCCGAGCGCCCGCTCGTCGTAGAGCTGCTGCTTGAACCCCTCGTCGAACTCCCAGAAGCGGTAGTCGGTCGTGTGGACCACGCCCGTGCGGTAGTCGAAGCCGCGCTCGACGATGATCTGCGAGACGAACTTCTGCACCTTGAACGTCGGCAGGGCCGGCACCTGCGGCGGCATGAAGTGCGTGGAGGCGCCCTCGTCGCGGATGGCGGCCGTGGGCAGCACGAAGTCGCCGATCTGCAGCGACCGGTGCAGGCCGCCGCACATGCCGAGGAACAGGACCGCCTTCGGGTCGGCGGTGGCGAGCACCTCGATGATGAGCGCCGCCACCGGTGAGCCGACGGAGAAGTTGATGATCGACACGCCCAGCTTGGCGCTGTGGCGCGCCATCATGGCGGAGCCGCGCGTCGTGACGACGTCGTCGGCCATGCCCTCGAAGCGGTCGAGGTAGTACTGGAAGTTCGTGAGCAGGATCTGCTTCTGCAACGCCTCGGGGGCCGCGCCCGTGTAGCGCTCCAGGATCTCGCGACCGATGCGCCACTTCTCCGGGTTGTTGTAGATGAGGTTCGGGTTCAGTACCGGGCTATCGCCGTAGGCGTCCGCGTGCCCGTGCTCCGCCGGCTGCCTCGGCTCCACTGCGTGCCGGGCCTCCGCGGCGGTCTGACCGGGCCCGACGGCAGCGGCCCGACCCGTCCCGGCCGCCCCGGATCCACCGGACCCGCCGTCCGCAAGACCCCTTGAAGGAACGACCTGCCCAGTGGGAGGCGACTGCTCACCGTCGTGCGACATGCGCCATCATAGCGCCGCGCAACACTACGCCGCAGCCCCGCGCAGCGCCGCCACCGGCCCGAACGGCGAACGGGGTTACTATTGCCCCTCATGAGCACCCCAGCCGACGCCGCGGCCGCCCTGAGGCAGCAACTGCAAGAACGAGTCCTGATCCTGGACGGCGCCATGGGTACCATGATCCAGGCAGCGCGCCCCACCGAGGCGGACTTCCGAGGCGACCGGTTCACCGCGCACCCCAAGGACCTGAAGGGCGCGAACGACGTCCTGGTGCTCACCCGACCGGAACTCATACGCTCCATCCACGAGGCGTACCTGCGCGCCGGCGCGGACATCATCGAGACGAACACGTTCAACGCCACGCGCCTGGGCCTCGCCGAGTACGCCTTGGGCGACGTCGTGGCGGAGATCAACGAGGTCGGCGCCCGCCTGGCGCGCCAGGCGGCGGATGCGTTCTCGACCGCGGAGCGCCCCCGTTGGGTGGCCGGCTCCATCGGTCCGACGAACAAGACGTTGAGCTTGAGCCCCCGCGTCGAGGACCCGAGTTACCGCGAGGTGACGTTCGAGCAGGTCTACGAGGGTTACCTCGAGCAGACGCGCGCGTTGATAAGAGGCGGCGTCGACCTCCTCATCGTCGAGACGGTGTTCGACACCCTCATGGCCAAGGCCGCCATCCTGGCATGCGAGGATGCCGCCGCCGAGGCGCCGCGCCGCGTGCCGCTCATCGTCTCCGGGACCATCACGGACGCGTCCGGTCGCACCCTCTCAGGCCAGACCCTCGAGGCGTTCTGGACGTCGGTAAGCCACGCCGACCTGCTCGCCGTCGGCCTCAACTGCGCGCTCGGGCCGAAGGAGCTCCGGCCGCACGTCGAGGAGCTCGCCGGGCTGGCCGACGTGTTCACGATCGCGTACCCCAACGCCGGCCTCCCCAACGCGTTCGGCGGTTACGACGAGACGCCCGAGAGCATGACGTCCGTGCTGCGCGAGTTCGTCGAGCGCGGCTGGGTCAACATCCTGGGCGGCTGCTGCGGCACCACGCCCGATCACATCAGCGCGTTCGCCCGTGCCGCGGAGGGTGTGGCGCCGCGCAGACCCACCGCGCAGGACCCGCGCCCGCGCTTCGCCGGGCTCGAGCCGCTCGTCATACGGCCGGACACGAACCTCGTGAACGTCGGCGAGCGCACCAACCTCACCGGATCGAAGCGCTTCAAGCGCCTCATCGCGAGCGGCGACTTCAACGCGGCGCTCGAGGTCGCCCGCGACCAGGTCACGGGCGGCGCGCAGCTCATCGACCTGAACTTCGACGAGGGCCTCATCGACGGGCCCGCCACCATGGCGCGCTTCCTCGACCTCCTCGCGGCGGAGCCCGACATCGCCAAGGTGCCCGTCATGCTCGACTCCTCGAACTGGGCGGTACTGGAGACGGGTCTCAGGCACCTGCAGGGCAAGGGCGTCGTCAACTCCATCTCCCTCAAGGAGGGCGAAGCCCAGTTCCTGGCCCAAGCGCGCGTCGCCAAGCGTTACGGCGCGGCGGTCGTCGTCATGGCCTTCGACGAGCAGGGTCAGGCGGACACGTTCGAGCGGCGCTGCACCGTCTGCGCGCGGGCGTACCGGCTCCTCGTCGAGGAGGCCGGCTTCGCGCCGCACGACATCATCTTCGACCCGAACATCCTCACGGTCGGCACCGGCATGCGCGAGCACGCGCGCTACGCCATCGACTTCATCGAGGCCGTGCGCTGGATCAAGGCGAACCTGCCCGGCGCCCTCACGTCGGGCGGCGTGTCGAACGTGTCGTTCTCCTTCCGCTCGAGCCCCCAGGTGCGCGAGGCCATACACGCGAGCTTCCTCTACCACGCCGTGGCGGCGGGCCTGGACATGGCCATCGTCAACCCCGAGACCCTCGGCGTCTACGAGAACGTTGAGAAGGGCTTGCTGGAGCTCGTCGAGGACGTGCTCTTCGACCGTAGGCCGGACGCCACGGAGCGCCTGGTCGCGTTCGCCGAGACCCTCGCCCCGGGCGCCGAGAACGCCAAGGCGAAGGACGTGGAGTGGCGCGCGTGGCCCGTGCAGCGGCGCCTCAGGCACGCCCTGGTGCTGGGCCTCGACGAGCACGTGGAGGCGGACGCCATCGAGGCCATGCACGAGCTCGGCCGGCCGCTCCCGGTCATCGAGGGGCCGCTCATGGACGGCATGAACGAGGTGGGCGACCTCTTCGGCTCCGGCAAGATGTTCCTGCCGCAGGTCGTTAAGAGCGCGCGCGTCATGAAGAAGGCCGTCGCCGTCCTGACGCCCTACCTGGAGGCCGAGAAGGACGCCGGCGCGCCGACGAGCGCCGGGAAGATCGTCATGGCGACGGTGAAGGGCGACGTCCACGACATCGGCAAGAACATCGTCGGCGTGGTCCTCGGCTGCAACGGCTACGAGGTCGTCGACCTGGGCGTCATGGTCCCGGCCGAGAAGATCCTCGACACCGCCATCGCGGAAAGGGCGGACGCCGTCGGCGTGTCGGGCCTCATCACCCCTTCGCTGGAGGAGATGGTGCACGTCGCGAGCGAGATGGAGCGGCGGGGCTTCACGCTCCCGCTGCTCGTCGGCGGCGCCACGACCTCCCGCGCGCACACGGCGGTCAAGATCGCGCCCGCCTACTCCGGCCTGACCATCCACGTGGCGGACGCCTCGCGCGCCGTCGGCGTGATGAGCAGGGCGACGTCGCCGGAACAGGCGCCCGTGCTCAAGGCCGAGACGGCCGAGCAGTACGAGGAGATCCGTCGGCTGCACGCCGGGCGCAAGGCGCCCGACATCGTGCCGCTCGCTGCGGCCCGCGCCAACGCTCCGCAGGTGGGGGGCTGGGAGGCGGTCGCGCGCCCCGCCAACCCAGGCGTGCGGCGCATCGTGCCCGTTCCCCTCGCCGAGCTCCGCGAGGTCATGGACTGGGGCCCCTTCTTCCACGCCTGGGAGCTCCCAGGCAAGTACCCGCAGGTCCTGGACGACCCACGCGTGGGCGAGACGGCGCGCGAGCTCTTCGAGGACGCCAACGCCCTCCTCGACCGGGTGGTCGCCGAGGAGTGGCTGGAGGCGCGCGCCGTGTTCGGGCTCTTCCCCGCCAACCGCGACGGCGACGACCTGGTGATCTTCACGGACGAGGAACGCGGTGAGGAGCGCACCCGGGTGCCGACGCTACGCCAGCAGCTGGCGAAGCGCGACGGCCTGCCGAACCTGGCCCTGGCGGACTTCGTTGCGCCACGCGGCGCGGCGGCGGACTGGCTCGGCGCCTTCGTCGTGTGCGTCCACGGCGCCGAGGAGCGGGCCGTAGCCTTCAAGCGCGCCAACGACGACTACTCCGCCATCCTCGTCCAGGCCCTCTCCGACCGCCTCGTTGAGGCGACCGCCGAGTACCTCCACCGCGCCGTCCGCACGGAGCACTGGGGCTACGTGCCCGGCGAGAGCCTGACGCGCGAGGAGCTGATCGCGGAGAGCTACCGCGGCATCCGCCCCGCGCCCGGCTACCCCGCCAGCCCGGACCACCGCGTGAAGCGCGCCATCTTCGACCTGCTGGACGCCACCGCCGCCGTGGGCGCCGAGCTCACCGACTCCATGTCCATGCGGCCCGGCTCGTCCGTCTCGGGGCTCTACTTCGCCCATCCTCAGGCCCAGTACTTCGACGTCGGCAGGATCGGGCGCGACCAGGTCGAGGACCTGGCGGCGCGTACGGGCGAGAGCGTCGCCGAGACGGAGCGGTGGCTGGCCCGTTCGCTCGCCTACCAGACCGGCTGAGGCCGACCTCAGGCGAGCAGCTCGCCCAGCCACGCCCCGATGTCAACGTTGATGGGCATGAAGTAGAGGTTGGCGTCGTACCGGGCGGCGAACTCGATGGCCTCGGCCGCGAAGCGCGTATGCCACGCCATCGTCGTCTCGAAGCCGGCCGGGAAGACGGCACGGTTGCGCGTCAGCCAGTAGTTCATGGCGCGCTTGCTCGTCACGCTCGTCAGACCCCAGAACACGGGCACGCCGGGCAGCAGCTCACGCCACACGCCCATGAGCCTGGTGTCGAAGAACGGCTGGGTGAAGAAGCCGTCGGCGCCGGCCTCGAGCTTGCGCACGGCGTACTCGAGCTCCTGGCTGAAGCCGGACCGGTACGGATCGAGCGCGGCGTACACGCGCCAGCCAGGGTGCGCGGCCTTGAAGGCGCGGATGACGTCGGTCGGGTGGGCCCCCGTTATGGGCCTGGCCATCGTGGCCGGCGGGTCGCCCGCCACGACGAGGACCTCGTTCACGCCGGCCGCCTCGAGCTTCGCGCCGGGCGTCCAAGGCCTATGCAGCTCGACCTCCATGGCGCGCACGTGCGGCACGGCCGCGAGACGCGGGTGGCTGGCCCGCAGCCTGAGCGCCGCCTCCCAGCCCTTGAGCTCGAACTGGGTGAGGTCGGGCACGTTCACGGCGTCCACGCGACGCAGGCGCCCGACGTCCGCCAGCTGTGCGGCCAGGCTCTCCTCGCTGCGCGGTACCACCTCTACTGCGATGCGCATCCGAGGAGCATACACGCTCGCCCCGGCGGTAGCGGAAGGGGCGCGGCGCGGCTGCCAGGGTCCACCCTAGCGGGCCCGGCCGGCAGCCGCACGAGCCCGGCGAACACTGGGCGGCCGGCCGCCTAGCCGATGAGCGCGCCTTCCACCGGCTCGAAGCGCGCGCTGAAGTGCCTGAGCACCGGCGGCGCCTCGACGATGCGCACGCCGCGCACGCGGTCACGCAGCGAGCCGACGTGGAGGAGGACCTCGGCCAGGTAGTCGACGTGGCTCTGGGTGTAGGTGCGGCGGGGGAACGCGAGCCTGACTAGCTCGAGGGGTGCCGGCTTCTCGCTGCCGTCAGGCTGCAGCCCGAACATCACGGAGCCGATCTCTACGGAGCGCACGCCGCCTACGAGGTAGAGAACGCACGAGAGCGCCCAGGCCGGGTACTGCGAGGCCGGAACGTGGCTCAGGAGCTTGCCGGCATCGATGTAGACGGCGTGACCGCCCGTCGGTTGGATGATGGGGATGTCGGCCGCCAGCAACCGCTCGCCCAGGTACTCGATGGAGCGCAGGCGGTAACGCAGGTACGACTCCTCGAGAGCCTCACCGAAGCCGACGGCGAGCGCGTCGAGGTCGTAACCGGCCAGCCCGCCGTAGGTGGGGAACCCCTCTCCGAGGATCAGGAGGTTGCGGGCGCGCTGCGCGAGCTCGGCGTCGTTGAGGGCGAGGAAGCCGCCGATGTTCGCCATGCCGTCCTTCTTGGCGCTCATGGTGGCGCCGTCGACGTAGCCGAACATCTCCTGGGCTATCTCGCGCGGGCTCTTGTCCTGGTAACCCGGCTCACGCAGCTTGATGAAGTAGGCGTTCTCGGCGTAGCGGCAGCAGTCGAGCATGAGCGGCACGCCGAACCGGCGGCAGAGGGCGCTCACGGCGCGGACGTTCTCCATGGAGACGGGTTGGCCGCCGCCGGAGTTGTTCGTGACGGTGAGCATGACGAACGGCACCCGGTCGCGGTCCTCTTCGAGGAGCAGGCGTAGCGCGTCGACGTCCATGTTCCCCTTGAAGGGGTGCAGCACCTCGGGGTGGCGGGCCTCGGGCAGCGGCAGGTCGACGGCCACCGCTCCGACGGCCTCGATGTTGGCGCGCGTCGTGTCGAAGTGCGTGTTGCTCGGCACGATGTCCTTGGGCTCGAGCGCGGCGCCGCAGAGGATGCGCTCGGCCGCCCTGCCCTGGTGGGTCGGGAAGATGTGCTTGAGGCCCGTGATGCCCTTGACGGCCGCCTCGAACCGGTCGAAGGAGCGGCTGCCGGCGTAGCTCTCGTCGCCGCGCATCATGGCGGCCCACTGCTCGCTCGACATGGCTCCCGTGCCCGAGTCGGTCAGCAGGTCGATGAGGACGTCGTCGGCGTGGAGGTTGAACGGGTTGTAGCCCGCCGCCTCCAGCGCCCGTTCCCGCTCCGCGGCGGTGGTGAAGCGGATCGGCTCGACGGACTTGATGCGAAACGGCTCGATGATGGTGTGGAACTGCGGGTCGACGCTGCTGCGGGCCATAGGTACTCCCCCTCCAAGTCGCTCGGCCGAGCGGGTTCGGGGCCGAGCGCAACGTCAGCCACCGGGCAAGGCCTCAGCCCAGCAGCGCCTCTATCCTCTGCAACGCCTCACGCACCTGCTCGAGGCTCGTGGCGTAGCTCATGCGCACCTTGCCGGGCGCGAGGAAGTCCGTGCCAGGCACGACCGCTACCCGCGCCTCGTCGAGGAGCTTGATGGCGGCGCGCTCCTCGTCCGGGTCGATGGCGGTGGTGTCCGTCATGACGTAGAAGGCGCCCGCCGGCAGCGGCGTGCTCAAGCCCAGGCGGTTCAAGCCGGTCACGAGGACGTCGCGCCGCTCGCGGTACGCCGCGCGCGTCATGGCCTGGAAGGCGGCCGTCTTCTCGACCTCGTTGAGGGCCGCGACGGTGGCGTGCTGGGCGAGCGAGTTCGCGCCCGACGTGGACTGCCCCTGAAGTCGGTTCATGGCGGCGATGAGCGGCTTGGGGCCGGCCCCGAAGCCGATGCGCCAGCCCGTGAGCGCGTAGCCCTTGCTGGCGCCATGCACGACGAGCGTGCGGTGCGGCACGTAGGCTGCGGCCGTGGTGAACTTCCCGTCGTAGACGAGGTGCTCGTACAGGTCGTCGGAGAAGAGCCACAGGTCGTGCTCCTCGGCGAGCTCCGCGAAGCCGCGCACGAGCTCCGGCGGGAACACGGCGCCCGTCGGGTTGGACGGGGAGTTGATCAGCAGGACCTTGGTGCGCGGGGTGATGGCGGCGCGCACGTCGGCGAGGTCGGGCACGAAGCCGTCCTCGGCGCGCGCGGTGACGACCACGGGGACGCCGCCGGCGAGCTGGACCTGGGCCGGGTAGCTCACCCAGTAGGGCGCCACCATGACGACCTCGTCGCCCGGCTCGATGACGGACATGAACGCGTTGTACAGCGTCTGCTTGCCGCCGTTGCTGACGAGGACCTGGTCCGGGGCGTAGGTGAGGCCGTTCTCGCGCTTGAACTTGGCGGCGACGGCCTCGCGCAGCTCGGCCGTGCCCTCGGTGGCCGTGTACTTGGTGAGGCCGAGCCTCAGGGCCTCGCGAGCCGCCTCGAGGACGTGCTCGGGAGGGAGGAAGTCGGGCTCCCCCGCGGTCATGGAGATGACGTCGACGCCCTGGCGCGCGAGCTCCTTGGCGCGGGCAGCGAACGCCACGGTGGAAGACGCCTTCAGCGAGTTGACGCGCTCGGCGAGCCCCGGCACGCTCAGCCCTGCAGTTCCGGGAAGAAGATGCCTATCTCTCGCTCGGCCGTGGCCGGCGCATCGGAGCCGTGGGCCACGTTCTCGTCGATGGTCGTGGCGAAGTCGCCGCGCACGGTGCCGCACGGGGCGTCCTTGGGGTTCGTCGGGCCCATCATGCCGCGCCAACCGGCGATGGCGTTCTCGCCCTCCAGCACCATGGCCACCACGGGGCCGGACGTGATGAACGAGACGAGCCCTTCGAAGAACGGCTTGCCCTTGTGCTCGCCGTAATGGCGCTCGGCCAGCTCGCGGCTGATGGTGAGCTGCTTGAGGCCGACGATGGCGTAGCCTTTGGCCTCGATGCGAGAGACGACGTTGCCGACGAGCCGGCGGCGGACGCCGTCGGGCTTGACCATTGCGAAAGTGCGTTCGACTGCCATAACGGCTGACGATATCACGCCGGCCGCGGGCTCGAAGAGCCGCTAAACCCGCTCCAACTGCTCCAGATGGTTGAGGTCGTGAGCGGCGAGGTAACGCACGAGGTCGTCGATGCTCTGCTGGCCGTGCGCGGGGTGGAGGCCCTCGGAGAGCCAGCCCTGCAGGTCGAGGCCGGAGAGCCAGGCGAGGTTGAGCGCACGCAGGGCACGGAACGCCTCGAGCGCGACGCCGGCGTCGATGCGGACGTTGCGGCTCGCCCACACGTCCTGATCGAACGGTACGAACCTGGAGCCGGGCTCACCGGCCGCCTGGCGCATCCGGTAGGAGAAGGCCAGCTCGACGTCGGCCAGGTGCGCGATGACCTCGCGCCTGCGCCACTTGCCGGGCCCGTATGGCTCCTCCAGCCAGCTCGGGGAGTTCGTCTCGACCAGCACGGCCAGCCGCAACGGGGTCGCCTGCAAGACGCCTATCGGGTCACCCTGGTCGCTCGCCGGCTGCGCGGCGCGTTCGTCTGCCATAGGCCTAGGGTACAGCGCCGCGCGGCGCCCGAGCTCAACCGAAGTTCAGCTGCGGCATGAAGGTGCCGGCCGCGAAGGCCCGCTCGAACGCAGCCACCACCGTGGGGTCGAACTGGGTGCCGGAGCCGGCGCGGATCTCCGCCGCGGCCTCGGCCGGGCTCTTCGCCTTGCGGTGGGCATGGTCGTTGACGAGAGCGTCGAAGGCGTCCGCCACCGCCAACACGCGCGATTCGACGGGGATGGCCTCGCCGGCCAGGCCTTGGGGGTAGCCCCGCCCGTCCCACCATTCGTGGTGCGTCAGGGCGATCGTCTCGGCGAGCCGCATCATGGGCGAGCGGCTGCCGGAGAGGAGCTCGGCACCGGCGCGAGCGTGGCCCTTGACGACGGAGAACTCCGCGTCGGTGAGGCGCCCGGCCTTGAGGAGGATGCCGTCGGGGATGGTGATCTTGCCGACGTCGTGGAGCCTGGCCGCGCGCAGGAGGAGCTCGACCTCGGGCGTCGCCATGCCGAGCTCCCTGGCGAGGACGCCGCACATGTGCGCCACGCGCCAAGTGTGCTCGCCGGTGGAGTCGTCGCGGTACTCGGCGGCGCGCGCGAGCCGCACGAGCATCTCGAGCTGGGAGAGCTCCAGCTCCTGGGTCCGGCGCCTGACGGCGGCCTCGAGGCGCTCGTTGTGCTTGACCAGTTCGCGCTGATAGTGGCGCGTCTCGAGGAGGTTGCGGATGCGCAGCCTGACCTCGGTGGGGTTGAAAGGCTTGGTGAGGAAGTCCTTGACGCCGCTCGCGAGAGCGGACTCGCGCAGCTCAGTGCGCGAATCGCCGGTGATCATCAGGACCGGGAACGCCTCGGGCAGCCGTGTTCCCAACTCGGCCAACACGGAGAGCCCGTCCTTGCCGGGCATGTGCTGGTCGATGACCAGCAGGTCCGGCTGCTCCTCGACGAAACGCGCGGCCGCGTCGAACGGCGACTCGCACGTGCGCACGTCGCTGTAGCCCGCCCGCGTGAGCAGCCCGCGCACGAGTACCAGCGCGGACTCCTCGTCATCCACGAGAAGTATGCGCATGCCCGTCAGATCCACTGCCCCCGCATGATATGGCGCCGCAGTCGCTAACACTGCTTAAAACTCCCCATCTCCCCCCGGCACGCATGCCCCCTGGCAGGCGTGGTCTCTCGCGCAGGAGCGTAGCAACGGGAGGCTGACGGGGTTCTTACGGGTGCGGCCGAGGCGGGCGGCCGAGCATGAGCTGGGCCTTCCGCCTCGGCCGCGTGGTCCTCGGAAGCTCAGTTACCGGCCAGGAAGCGCGGCCCGACGCTGAGGAGCGTATGCCACCAGCCCGGCAGGATGCCGAGCAGCACGGTGCCGGCCAGCGCGATGACGATGGCGACGCGCGCGGGTGCCGACCGGAAGGTGTGCGGCGCGTGCGAGCTCTCCCTGAAGTACATGTACGCGATCACGCGGAAGTAGTAGAAGAGGGCCACGACGCTCGTGGCGATGCCGAGCACGGCGAGCCAAACGTAGCCGGCGTCGATGGCCGCCTGGAACACGAGGACCTTGCCCGTGAACCCGCCGAGGAGCGGGATGCCCCCGAGGCTGAGCATGAACACGGCCATCGCGGCGGCGAGCCCGGGGCGCGTCCTGCCGAGGCCGGCGAAGCGCTCGAGGTCGTCGCCCTGGTCGCTCGCGTCCATCACGAGGGTGAGCACGGCGAACGCGCCCGCGTTCATGAGGGCGTACACGCTCAGGTAGAAGGCGGCCGCGGCCACGCCGCCGTGGTTGGCGGCCAGCAGGGCGAGGCCAAGGTAGCCGGCGTGGGCGACGGACGAGTAGGCGAGCATGCGCTTCACGCCGCGCTGCATGAGGGCCGTGAGGTTGCCGACGACGAGCGTGAGGGCGACGATGACGGCCAGGGCGGTGAGGAGCCACGGCTGCAGCGCCGGGAACACGGTCGCGGCGATGCGCAGGAGGGCGGCGAAGGCGCCGACCTTGATGACCACGCTCATGAACGTGACGACCACGGTCGGAGCGCCCGTGTACACGTCGGGCGCCCACTGGTGGAACGGCGCGAGGGCGGCCTTGAACCCGAGGCCGGCGAGGACGAGCGCGCCACCGGCTGTCGCGAGGAGCGTGAGGCCGCCCCCTGTCAGGGAGGCCGCCACGGTGCCGTACACGAAGGAGCCGCTCGCGCCGTACAGGAGGGCCGTGCCGTAGATGAGCATGGCCGAGCCGAAGGCGCCGAGCAGGAAGTACTTCATGCCGGCCTCCTCGGACTGCCTGTCGCGCGTCCGCCAGGCGGACAGGGCGTAGGCGGGCAAGGACATGATCTCGAGGCCGAGGATCAGCGTGATGAGGTCGCCGGCCGACGCCATGACGACGGCGCCGAGGGCGGAGAGGACCATGAGCGGGTAGTACTCGGGTTGGCCCATGCCGCCCCGCTCGAGCTGGTCCCAGCTAACGAGGATCGCGATGGCCGTGCCGACCAGGATGACGAGCGTGAGGGCCGTCGCGGGCACGTCGCCGAGGTAGCGCAGCCCGAAGCTGGCCGCGCCCTCGTTGCCCGAGAAGAGGTGCGCGACGGTGAAGATCGCGGCGGTGAGGACGCCGAGGAGCGCCACGGCCGCCGGACCGCGCGAGTCGCGCGAGGACAGGCCGAAGACGAGCGCCGCGATGGCCGTGATCAGGAGCGCCACGGCCGGGGCCATGACGTTCCAGTCGATGTCGAGGACGCCGGGGAAGCTCACTTGGCACCTCCGAGGCTCAACGTCTCCCCGGGCATGGGCGGCGTTGCTACCCGCTCGAGCTGCAGGGTCGTGAGCTGCGACTGCGCCTCGATGCGGCGCAGCTGCGGGGCCGCCATCACCCCGAACCAGAGCACGCCGACGACGACGGGCAGCAGCACGTACATCTCCAGAGCGTCGAGGTCCTTGACCGGCGCTTCGCCATCCCCCTGGAAGACGCGCTGGTAGAGGTTCACGCCGTACACGCCCGCCGCGATGACGGCGAGGGTGGCGACGGCGGCCGGCCATGGCGCGTTCTGGAAGGCGCCCATGAGCGACATGAACTCGCCAGGGAAGTTGGAGAGGCCGGGCACCCCGATGAAGGCGAAGATGACGAGCAGGCCGAGGGCGGCGAGCGCGGGCGCGGACTTGGCGAGGCCGCCGTAGTCGCGCAGGTCGAAGGTGCGCCGGCGGTGGTAGAGCATGCCGCCTACGAGGAAGAGCCCGCCGGTCGAGACCATCTGGGCTGCCAGGAAGTACATGGCGCCGTTGAGGCCGGCCAGGTGCATGCCGAAGATGCCGACGCCGATTATGCCCATGTGGGAGAGCGACCCGTAGGCGAGGAAGCGCTTCAGGTGCGTCGAGCCGATGGCGCCGAACGCGCCGTAGAGGGCCGTGACGGCGGCCAGGGCCAGGAGGATGGGCCCGACGCGCAAGGCGCCGGCTGGCAGGAGCGGTATGCCCCAGGCGAAGAAGCCGAACGCCCCGACCTTGTAGAGCGAGCCGAGCACGTCGGCGGCGCCGGACGGGTGGTTCTGCTCGTTCAGGTCGACCAGCCAGGAGTGCAGCGGCCAGATGGGGAGCTTGACGGCCATCCCGACCGCCAGGCCGATGAAGAGCCACGTCTGCGTGGCGACCGGCAGGTCGGGCGTGACGAGCATGAGGTCGATGACGTCGAACGACGCCGCGCCGGAGAGCGTCTTCAGGGCGAGGATGCCGACGAGCATGAAGAAGGAGCCCGTGACGGCGTACACGAGGTACTTGGCCGTCGCCTCGCGGCGCTTCTCGCCCCCGTAGAGCCCGAGGAGGAGGAGGCCGGGCACGAGCGTGGCCTCCCAGAAGACGTAGAAGACGATGAGGTCGCGCGCCATGAAGATGCCCGCGAGCCCGGCCTCGGCCGCCAGCAGGAGCGCGGCGAAGCCGGCGGCGCCCTTCTCGACGCGTGTGAGGGCGACGAGGAGGGCCGGGATCATCATCAGCGCGACGGCGAAGACGAGCACCGAAGCAGCGCCGTTGCCGTCGACGCTGAAGCTCACGCCCAGGCCGGGGAGCCACTCGGCGGAGAACGGCCGCGAGCCTGGCAGGAGGACGGCGAGCACGAGCGTGGCGACGGCGCCCGCCATGGCGACGAGCCGCGTGAGGAGCGTCGAGCCCCTCAGCAGCAGCACGAGCGCGGCGGTGACCAGGGGGACGAGGATGGTGAGGACGGCGGTCACTTGAGCACCCCCACGAGGGCGGCGGCCGCTACTAGGCCTGCCGCTCCGAGCAGCATCGCGAAGGCGTAGGCGCGCACCCGGCCGGACTGAACGCGCCGCAAAAGGCCACCGATGAGCGGCACGACGCCGCTCAGACCCAGGAGGCCGCGGTCGACGACCTCGCGGTCGAAGAGCGTGACGGCCTCGGCCGTGCCGCTGCCGGTGTCGACGAACAGGGCCTTGTAGAGGCCGTCCACGCCGAAGGCCCCGCGCGAGGCGCTTGCCAGGGGCGTGCCGCCGAGGCGCTTGGCCAGGGCGCCCTTACCGAGAACGTAGACCCAGTACCCGAGGGCGAGGCCGATGAAGGCCACCACCACCGAGGCGAGGAGCAGCAGCCACTCGGTGGCGACGCTCGGGTGCGAGAACTCGCCGGCGGCCGTGGCGTGGCCGAGCCAGGCGCCGATGCGGTTGTCGGCCAGGAAGGCCGGCAGCCCGAGGTAGCCGACGAGGACGCTGCCGACGGCGAGGATCACGAGCGGCACGGTCATGACGCTCGGCGACTCGTGGACCTTGGCGCTCACGCCGCGCTCCATGCGCTCCTCGCCTGCGAAGACGAGGTAGTACCAGCGGAACATGTAGAACGCCGTGATGCCGGCCGTGACCATCAGGAGGGCGTAGAGCACCTCGCCGCCCACCCCGGCGAGCACGCCGCTCGTGAAGGTGGCGACCACGATGGTGTCCTTGCTGAAGAAGCCCGACAGGAACGGCACGCCCGCGATGGCGAGGGTAGCGATGAGCGCCGTCGTGCCCGTGACCTTCATCCGCCTGCCGAGGCCGCCCATCTTGCGCACGTCCTGCTCGCCGCCGAGGGCGTGGATGACGGAGCCCGCGCCGAGGAAGAGGAGCGCCTTGAAGAAGGCGTGGGTGAGGACGTGGAAGATGCCGGCCCAGTAGGCGCCCGCCCCGACGGCGGCGATCATGAAGCCGACCTGCGAGATCGTCGAGTACGCGAGGATGCGCTTGATGTCGGTCTGCCCGACGGCCGCGATGGCCGCCACGAGCGCCGTCAGGACCCCGACCCAGGCGACGGTGGCGAGCGCGCCGGGCGCGACCGCGTACACGGCGCTGGTGCGCGCGATCAGGTAGACGCCGGCCGTGACCATGGTGGCCGCGTGGATGAGCGCCGAGACGGGCGTCGGGCCCGCCATGGCGTCCGGCAGCCAGACGTGGAGCGGGAGTTGCGCCGACTTGCCGGCCGCGGCGAGCAGGTACAGGAGCCCGATGCCGGTGAGCACGGCGGAGCCGTACAACATGGTGGGCGCCATGGCGCTGACCGTCTGGATGTCGAGGCTGCCGAAGACCTTGAAGGTTAGGAACATCGCGAGCAGGAAGCCGACGTCGCCGACGCGGTTGACGATGAACGCCTTGCGGCCGGCGCTCGCGTTGGCGAGGTCGCGGTACCAGAAGCCGATGAGGAGGAAGGAGCAGACCCCCACGCCTTCCCAGCCGACGAACATGAGCACGAACGAGTCGGCCATGACGAGCACGAGCATGGAGGCGACGAAGAGGTTGAGCTGGGCGAAGTAGCGGGAGTAGCCCGGGTCGCCGTGCATGTACCCGATCGAGTAGACGTGGATGAGGAACCCGACGCCCGTGATGATCAGCATCATCAGGACGCTGAGCTGATCGAGGTGGAAGCCGAGCGCGAGGGTGAAGCTACCGGCGGTGAGGAAGTCGCCGAAGCCGACGCGCACGGCCTCGCCGGAGCCGGCGACGCCGAGGAAGGCGACGAGCGAGAGGACGAAGCCCGCCCCGACGGCGGCGCTGCCGATGATGCCGGGGGCGGGCTCCTTGAGGCTGCGGCCGAACAGGCCGTTCACCAAGGCGCCGGCGAGGGCGAGCAGCGGCGCGAGGGCGGCCCACTGGACGAGGTCGGTCATGCGCGCACCTCCGATAGCTCGTCCACGTCGGTGCTCACGCGGTTACGGAAGATGGCGACGAGGATGCCCAAGCCGACGGCCACCTCGGCGGCCGCGACGGCCAGCACGATGAACACCGCCGTCTGTCCGTTGAGGGCCGTCGCCGCGCCGCTGGCGCTCCAGCTGCGGGCGAAGGCGACCATGGCCAGGTTGGCGGCGTTGAGCATCAGCTCGACGGACAGGAAGAGCATGATGGCGCTCCGCCGCGTCAGGACCCCGACGCCGCCGACGGCGAAGAGGACGGCGCTGAGGGCGACGTAGTACTCGGTGCCGACCATCAGTGGCCTCCGTGCACGAGCTCGTCGTCGAGGGCGACGCCGGTAACGGACGCGGAGGTCGGCTCATGCGGCGCCGAGCGCGCGGCGGAGCCCCGCTGGGGGCGCGTCTCCGGCGCGGCGCGCTGGACGAGGCTCACGGCCGCGACCACGCCCGTGAGGAGCAGCACGCCGACGAGTTGGAAGGCGAGCAGGTAGTCCGTGAAGAGGACCTCGCCTATGCGCTCGGCGCCGCCGCCGCCAAGGGCGCCGTCGACGACGGCGGCACCGGGCAGCGGCTGCCGCTGCAGGAAGTAGACGACCACGAGCCCGGCGACGGTGACGCCGGCGCTGGCCCAGGCGGCGGGCTTGAGCCACTTGAGCTTGTCGCCGGTCCGCTCGCCGCTCACGTTGAGGAGCATGATCACGAAGAGGAAGAGCACCATGATGGCGCCCGCGTAGACGATGACCTGGATGGCGGCGAGGAAGTGCGCTTGCAGCGTCACGTAAGTGACCGCGAGGGCCAGGAGCGTGCCGACGAGCGCAAGCGCGGCGTGGACCGGCTGCCGCAGCGTCACGACCCCGATGCCGCCGGCGAGCATGAGCGCGGCTAGGATGACGAAGGCGACCATGTCAGTAGTCGACGCCTTCCAGCTCGGGACGGGGTCCGGCCTCGAACCCCAGCTTGACGTCCTTGCCCTTCGCCTCGGCCTCCCGGCGCTGCCACTTGCCGCCCTTCGTGCCTACGAGCATGTCCTCCTTGCGGTAGACGAAGTCCTGGTAGCGGAAGTCCGCCATCTCGAACTCGTGGCCGAGCACGACGGCCCCGGTCGGGCACGCCTCCTCGCAGAAGCCGCAGAAGATGCAGCGCAGCATGTTGATCTCGTAGATCTTCGCGTAGCGCTCGCCCGGCGAGACGGGGTCGGCGGGGTCGTTCTCCGCCGCCTCGACGTAGATGGCGTAGGCGGGGCAGGCCGCGGCGCACAGGCTGCAGCCGATGCACTTCTCGAGGCCCGTGTCAGGGTGCCTGAGGAGGTGGTGCCGGCCGCGGAAGCGCGGCTGGATCGTGACCTTGTCGCGCGGGTACTGGACCGTCACGGGGCGCTTGAACATGTACCCCAGGGTCAGCCCCATGCCCTTGGCGATGTCGATGACGCTCATGCTGGAGTACCTCCGTGACCGGTGAGCGGCTGGGTGGCGCGATCAGATGACAAACGCGACCACCGCCCCCGTGATGAGCGCCGCCGCCAACGCGAACTCGAAGACGTAGATCCAGCCGAAGCGCATGAGCTGGTCGTAACGCAGGCGCGGCAGCGTCGCCTTGAGCCAGATGAACATGAACATGAAGATGGCCATCTTCACGAACAGCCATATGAACGGCCACTCCGAGACGCCGGGGATGAGCGCGTCGAGGAAGCGCGGCCCCCGGTAGCCGCCGAGGAAGAGCGTGGAGATGAACGCGGAGGCCGTCAGCATGTTCACGTACTCGGCCATCTGGTAGAGCGCCCACTTGATGGAGGAGTACTCCGTCAGGTAGCCGGCCACGAGCTCCTGCTCGGCCTCGGGCAAGTCGAACGGCGTGCGGTTCACCTCGGCCGTGCCGGAGATGACGAACGTGGCGAAGGCGAGGAGCAGCCCAGGCCAGAGCCAGGGGCTCACAGACCAGATGTTGAGCTCGACGATCTCGCGCAGGTTGAGCGTGCCGGCCACGATGATGACCGCGAGCACGCTCAGGCCCAGGCCGAGCTCGTACGAGATGATCTGGGCGCTGGAGCGCAGGCTACCGAGCAGCGCGTACTTGCTGTTGGCCGCCCAACCGCCGAGGAAGATGCCGTACACGCCCAGCGACGTCGCCGCGAGGATGTAGAGGAGCCCGATGTCGAGGTCCATCACCCACGGGTTGAAGCCGAAGAGGCTGCCGGCCGGCCCGGCGGGGATGGCGCCGAAGGCCGAGAGCGCGAAGACGATGCTGATGGCGGGCGCGAGGACGAGCACGAACTTGTCGGCGGCCGTGACGTTGAGGTCTTCCTTGAAGATCGTCTTGATGGCGTCGGCGATGGGCTGCAGCCAGCCGCCGGGGCCGACCATGTTCGGGCCGGGGCGGTGCTGGAAGCGCCCGAGGAGCTTGCGCTCGATGAGCGTCATGTATGCGAACGCCCCGAGGAGCAGCACGCAGACGACGAGCGCCTTGATGAACGTGATCCACAGCGGGTCGTGGGTCACGACGCCACCTCCAAGCGGACCTGCTCGACGACGATGCTCGCCAGGTCGGCCTGCGCCAGCCCCACGGGCTGCTCGGGGAGGCTCGGGATGGTCATCAGCCCGCGCGGCACGCCGTCCGTGACGTGGACGACGGCCTGGCGCCACGTGCCGCCGACCTTCAGGCGCACCTCGGCCCCGGCGGTGAGGTTGTGCTTCGCGGCGTCCTCCGGGTTGACGCGGAGGCGGTTGCCACCGACGGCGGCGGCGAGGTGCCGGTTGCGGCTCAGGTACTCGGCCCTGGCCATGCTCGGCACGACGAGGACGTTGCCGGTGGCGGCGGGCGCCTCGCCGGCGAGGGCCTTGGCCGGGCCCCTGCCCTTGGTGCGCGGGAGCAGCCCGGTATCGGGCAGCTCCGCGAAGTCGATGTCGAAGCGTTTCTTGAGGACGCGGCGCGCGGAGCGCACGCTGCGCCCCTCGAGCCGCTTGCCCATGGCCTCGCCGAGCGCGCGCGCGACGCCCGTGAGGTCCGTGCTGCTGCCGGCGTCGACCGGGGCGGCCCGCACGGGCAGGAAGCGCCCTTCGAGGTTCACCACGGTGCCGTCGCGCTCGTAGACGCTCGCGGCCGGGAGGACGACGTCGGCCAGGTGGGCCGTCTCGGTCATGAAGATGTCGTGGACCACCAGGAGGTCCTTGCCGCGCAGCCGTTCGGCGACCTCGCCGTCTTGCGCGGGGTCCAGGTGCGAGAGGATGAGCGCCTTGGAGCCCTCGAGCATGCCGGCGTAACCGTAGCGCTCGTGGCTGGGCAGCACGCCGAGGAGCTCGAGGCCGTAGCTGTTGGCCATCGGGCCGACCGCCAGCTCCTTGGCGCCGACGGCCTTGATGAACGCGCGCGCCGCCTCCGCCGACTCGCGGCGGGTGAGGGCGAGCCCGCCCAGCACGACGACGGCCTGCTTGGCGGCGCCCAGGCGGGCGACGAGGGCCCGCGCCTGCGCGGTGCTCATGCCGGTGGCGGCCTCGTCGGCCTCGACCAGCACGGCGTTGGCGTCGGCCGCCAGCTTGCCGAGCGCGCGGAAGAACGCCGCCTCTCCCCCGGCCGGGTAGTGGACGGCGGTGCCGGCGTGGCGCATGAGGTCGACCCGGTAGGGCGCGGCCACCGCGAGGATCTCGCGGCGGCGCGGCATGCGCTCCTTGAGGCGCAGGTCGGCGATGGGCACGCCGTGCGGCATGAGCGTCGGCGGCGTGACGCCCTTGAGCGCGTCCTTGACGCGCAGGTCCAGGATGCCGGCCTCCTCCGTGAGGTCGCCGACGACGAGGATGGCGTCCGCCGTCGCGAGGTCGGTGATGGTGGCCGTCTGGTTGCCGATCAGCGTGGCGGCGGGGCGCGGCGCGTGGTCGAGCTGGCCCGTGCCGAGCTCCTCGGCGAGGGCCATGGCGGCCACGCCCTCCTCGAGCGTCGCGTCGGCGCGGACGGCGATGCCGACGTCCTTGCCGGAGAGCCCCTTCAGGCGCTCGGCGATGAAGGCCGTCGCCTCGTCCCAGGTCGCGGGCTCGAGCTTGCCCTGGCGCCTGACGAGGGGCGTCGTGAGGCGGTCGGACGAGTCGACGTACTCGTGACCGAAGCGCGCGCCGTCGTCGATCCAGGTCTTGTTGACGTCGGGGTTGAGCGCGGCCTTGATGCGCTCGATGCGGCCCGTCCGCGCGTCGACGATGATGGCGGCGCCGGTGGCGTCGTCCATGCTCGTGGTGCGCGTGTGGTCGTACTCCCAGTTGCGGCCGCGGAAGCGGCTCGAGGCGTCGAGGAGCGCGCCGACCGGGCAGATGTCTGCGATGTTGCCCGTGAAGTTGCTCGGCAGGCCGTGGTCGGCCGTGCCGATGTAGGTGTGCGCGGTCCGCTCGATGAAGTCGAGGACCTCGTCGCCGGGGACCTCCTCGAAGTAGCGCACGCAGCGCTTGCACTGGATGCAGCGCTCGCGGTCGAGGGTGATGAGGTCGGAGAGCGGGTGGTGCTTCTCGTTGTGGCGCTTGTCGAACTGGAAGCGCGAGAGGCCGTCGCCGAACTCGTAGGAGCGGTCCTGCAGCTCGCAGGCGCCGCCCTTGTCGCAGACGGGGCAGTCGAGCGGGTGGTTGATGAGGGTGAACTCGACCATGCCGTTCTGAGCGGTCTTCACGCGCTCCGACAGGGTGTCGATGACCATGCCCTCCATCACCTGCGTCGTGCACGTCGCCATGAGGTTCGGGAACCAGAAGATCTTCGGTTGGCCCGTCGCCTCGTCCATCACCCAGGAGCCGTCACGCTCCTTGCGCGGCGCGCCGACCTGCGCGAGGCACATGCGGCACGCTCCGATGGGCGACATGTACTCCTGGCTGCAGAAGTACGGCACGTCGCCCCCGGCGGCGAACACCGCATCGATGGCGCTGGTGCCGGGCGCGAGATCCAGTTCGACGTCGTTGACACGTACCTTCATGCCTGCCACCAGTCGTTCTTGGGGTACTTCGACTTGCCGTTCGCCGCGAGGTACTCGTACTCGTCCCTGAACCACTTGAGGCTCGCCTGCACGGGGCCGATGCACGCGTCGGCCAGCGGGCAGAACGCGTTGCTTTTGATGTTGCTCGCGACGCTCTCGAGGAGGGCGATGTCCTCGGGCTGACCGAGGCCGGACACGAGCTTCTGGTACATGCGCGGCAGCCAATGACCGACGCCCTCGCGGCACGGGGTGCACTTGCCGCACGACTCGTGGGCGTAGAAGCGCACGAGGTTGTAAAGGGCGTCGACGATGCACTTGTCGCGCGGGATGACGATCACGCCGCCCGTGCCGAGCATCGAGCCGTTCTTGGCCAGCGTGCCGTAGTCCATCGGCATGTCGAGGAAGCGGTCCTCCCACGGGAACATGGGGGTGGACGAGCCACCGGGGATGAACGCCTTCGGCTCCATGGTCGGCCCGCCCGCGAAGTCGTAGATCAGCTCGCGGAACGTGGCCCCCATGGGCATCTCGTAGACGCCCGTGCGCTTGACGGGCCCGGAGATCTGGTAGAGCTTCGTGCCCTTGCTGTCGTCCGTGCCCATCCCAGCGAACCAGGCGGCGCCCTTGTCGATGATGTGCACGGCGCTCGTGAGGCTCGTGACGTTGTTGATGGTGGTCGGCCGCCCGTACATGCCGGCCGCGGCCGGGAAGGGCGGCTTGAGGCGCGGGTTGGCGCGCAGGCCCTCGAGCGAGTTCATGAGGGCCGTCTCCTCGCCGCAGATGTAGGCGCCGGCGCCCCGGTGGACCGTGATGTCGAAGGAGAAGTTCGTGCCGAGGATGTTCTCGCCGAGCAGGCCGGCCGCGCGCGCCTCCGCGATCGCGGCCTCCATGCGCGTCGTACCCAGGTAGTACTCACCGCGCACGTAGAGGAAGCCGAAGGTCATCTGCATGGCGTAGGCGCCGATGATCATGCCCTCGACGAGCTGGTGCGGGTCGTCCTCGAGGATGTAGCGGTCCTTGAAGGAGCCGGGCTCCGATTCGTCGGCGTTGCACACGAGGTAGCGCGGCTTGCCGTCGGGCGGGGCCATGAACGACCACTTGACGCCCGTCGGGAAGCCGGCGCCGCCGCGGCCGCGGAGCCCGGACGCCTTGACCTCGTCGATGACCTGGGCGGGCGTCATGCCCGTCAGAGCCTTCTTGGCCGCCTCGTAACCGCCGTGGGAGCGGTAGAAGTCGAGCGTGTGCGCCCCCTCCACGCCGACGTAGCGGTACATGGTGACCTCGTAACGCGGGTCGTGCCGGCTAAGGATGGGGGCCGGCTTCGCCGCGGTGGCGGCTTGGTCGCTCACGTCACCCCTCCCTTACGTCGGTCGGCTTCTGGAGCGGCTCGGCCTTGGCGGCACCGACCGTGTCGCCGCCGCGCTCGCGCCACACGGGCGGCATCTCACCCTGCCTGAGCGCGTCGACGAGGCGCCGGCAGCGCCCGCGGCCGACGCGTTCGAAGTAGGTGTCGTTCACCTGCACGACGGGCGCGGTGCCGCAGGAGCCGACGCATTCGACCTTCTGCAGGCTGAACCTGCCGTCCGCCGTGGTCTCGCCGTTGACGATGCCGAGCTCGTTCGAGAGGAAGTCGAACAGCTCGTCGGAGCCCGCCAGGGCGCACGAGAGCGTGGAGCAGACCTGGATGTGGAACGTGCCGACGGGCTGGTCGTGATAGGTGGAGTAGAACGACATGACGCCCTTGACTTCCGTGGCCGTCGTGCCGACGATCTCTGCGAGCTCGCGCATGCGCTCCTCGCTCACGTAGCGCTCCTCGCGCTGGACTTCCCAGAGGAGGGGCATGAGGGCGCTGCGGCGCCCATCGGCCGGGTAGCGCGAGAGGATCTCGGCGAGCTTCTCCTGCTTGTCGGCGAAGAATGGCGTCTGGGTGTGAGTATGGGTCTCGTTCATCGGCTCACTTACTTGTCCACGTCGCCGAGCACGGGGTCGAAGCTGGCGATGTTGATGACCATGTCGGCGAAGAGCCCGCCGATGCTTGAGGGTTCGAGCGACTGGAGGTTGGCGAGGCTGGGCGCCTTGACCTTGACCCGGTAGGGCATCGAGCCGCCGTCGCTTATCACGTAGTAGCCGAGCTCGCCGCGGGCGCTCTCCGTGGGCACGTACACCTCGCCCTTCGGCGGGTGGAAGCCTTCCGTGACGAGCTTGAAGTGGAAGATGACCGCCTCCATCGAGTTCTCGAGCTCGCGCCTCGGGGGGAGGCTGATGCGCCTGTCGGGGTCCTTGACGGGTCCGGGCTCGAGCATGTCGAGGGCCTGGCGCACGATCTTGCAGCTCTCGAGCATCTCCTCGAAGCGCACGGCCATGCGCGCGTAGATGTCGCCTTCCTCGCGCGTCGGCACGTCGAACACGTACTCCTCGTAGCCCGAGTACGGCGCCGCCTTGCGGTAGTCGAGGGGCACGCCGCTCGCACGGGCGCTCGGGCCCGTCAGGGCGTAGTCGATCGCCATGTCGCGCGTGACGACGGCCACCCCCTGCGTGCGCGCCTTGAGGATGCTGTTCGCCATGAACAGGTTGTAGTACTCGTCGGCGTGCTTGGGGAAAGCGTCGATCCACTTCCGCACCATCGGCTCGAACGTGTCCGGGACGTCCTGGTAGAGACCGCCGACGCGGAAGTAGCCGTAGTTCATGCGCACGCCCGAGACGGCCTCGAAGATGTCCATCAGGCCCTCGCGCTCGCGCATGCAGTAGAAGTACGGGGTGAGGGCGCCCATGTCGAGCATGCCCGTCCCGAAGAAGACGAGGTGGCTCGCGATGCGGTTCAGCTCGGTGAGGATGACCCTGACGCGCTGGGCGCGCACGGGGACGCGCGCGTCCATGAGCTTCTCGACTGCCAGCACGTACGCCAGGTCGTGGGCGAACGCGTGGAGGTAGTCCATGCGGTTGGAGTAGGTCACGCACTGCTGGTACGTGCGGTTCTCCATCGTCTTCTCGAAGCCCGTGTGGAGGTAGCCGACCTGCGGCTTGAGCGACACGATCTGCTCGCCGTCCAGGTCGACGACCAGGCGGAGCACGCCGTGGGTGCTCGGGTGCTGCGGGCCGACGTTGATGCGCATGTAGCGCGTCGAGAACGAGCCCGGCAGCTCGGCTTCCGCCTGCGGGGGGTTGACCGTCTTGACGCTCACGCCTTGCCCCTCCCATCGCCGGGGAGCGTGCCCTCGGTGCTGGTCACGCCGCGCCTGGCGCCGCCCATCCAGCCCGTGAGGCCCTGGCTCCGCCCCGTGAGGCCGGCGCGGAAGGCGGCCGGGTCGAGGAAGCGCCCGTCGTTGAAGAGCGTCGGGGTCTCGCCGAGCGGGAAGTCCTTGCGGTGCGGATGACCGTCGAGGTCCTCGGGGGTGAGGAGCTTGCGGAGGTTCGGGTGGCCTTCGAACTCGATCCCGAGCATGTCGAACGTCTCGCGCTCGAGGAAGTCGGCGCCCCGCCAGACCTCGGTGGCGGTAGGGACGCTCTCGCCGTCGTCGACCTCGACGCGTACGAAGAGCCGATCGGTACCGCGCACGTCGTGCACGTTGTAGACGACGACGAAGCGCTTGCCGCGGTGCCCCGGGTAGGTCAGGTAGTCGATCCCGAAGACGTCGGTGAGCATCTCGAGCCCGGCCGCGCGGCAGGCGCGCAGGGCCTCGACGATCCTGGCCTTGGGGACGGTGACGTTGACCATCTCCTTGTCCTCGCGGACGACGCCGCCGAGCTCGGCGAGCGCCACCAGCGCGGCGTTCCGGTTCGCCCCTAGCGGGACGCTGTCCGCGAGCAGGGCGTCGCTCATCTCCTCCACCCCTCGACCGGCGCGAGTTGCTCGCCGCGCGCGTCGAACGCCTCGCCCCTGATCTTCTTCTGGAGCTGCATGACGGCGTAGATGAGCGCCTCGGGCCGCGGCGGGCAGCCGGGCACGTAGATGTCGACCGGGACCACCGAGTCGACGTTCTGCACGATCGCGTAGTTGTTGAACATGCCGCCGGACGACGCACACGCGCCCATGCTGATGACCCACTTGGGGTCGGGCATCTGGTCGTAGACGCGCCGCATGATGGGGGCCATCTTCTTGGAGAGCCGCCCGGCCACGATCATCACGTCGGCCTGCCGGGGGCTGGCGCGGAACACCTCCGAGCCGAGGCGAGCCATGTCGTTGCGGGGGTTCGTCGACGCCATCATCTCGATGGCGCAGCATGCCAGACCGAACGTGGCGGGCCACACGCTGTTGGAGCGCCCCCACGCGACGAGCTTGTTGAGGCTGGTGAAGAGGATCCCCTCGGCCTCCAGCTCCTGCACGTCCTTCTCGAAAAGCTCCAGGAGACCCATGCTCACTTCCAGTTCAGGACGCCCTTGCGCAGCAGGTACACGTACCCGACGGCAAGGATCGCCACGAAGATGACGGCGTTGGCGAACAGGAACTGCGGCGCGGCCTGGAACTTCACCGCGAGCGGGTAGAAGAAGGCCGTCTCCAGGTCGAAGATGATGAACACCATCGCCACCAGGTAGAAGTGCACCGGGAAGCGTTCGCGCGCGCTGCCGACCGCCGGCACGCCGGACTCGTAGGCCGACAGCTTCACCTCGCCCGGCTTCTTCGGCCCGAGGAGCCCGCCTACGACGAGGGCGGCGGCCGCGATGAGACCCGCCGCCAAGAACATCATGAGGACCTCTAGATACAAGGAGGCTGCTCCTTCCGCGAGCGCCCGGCTGGTTGATGGGCGCCTCTTACGACCGCTCCTGACGTGGTCGTGACCACACGCTGCCGCTCGTGCGCGTTTTCACAACCTACCTTCGGACAGTCTAGCAGGGGGGCACTGACACAACAAGGTGAGAGGTTCGAGAATCCACGGCCAGCAAAGCATAGTTGCGCACTATGCATTAGTCTCCATGCCCTCGGTACGGCCCCCGGCGAGGGGCTAGCTCGCCTCCGAGCGAGCGGTCTGCGGCGCGTGGGACGGCGCTTGACACTGCAGCGGTCCGCCTCTATATACTGCTTTGGCTGTTGGGTCGTTAGCTCAGCCGGTAGAGCAACTGACTTTTAATCAGTGGGTCGCAGGTTCGAGCCCTGCACGACCCACCAACAGAACAAGCCGGACGGTCGTTCACGCGGCCCCTTCGACTAGCGGTTAGGTCACAACCCTTTCAAGGTTGCGGCACGGGTTCGAATCCCGTAGGGGTCACCAGCAAGAGGCGCTCTGCGAAGGGCGCCTTTAGCTATTTTTCTCGCTCGAGTCTCCTCGCCGACCAGACGTCCCGTCCGCGCCCGCGAACCAGCTTATGGCTGACGACACGGCTATGCCATAATGCCGAGGCCGGCATGCCGGTTACCGCCAGCAAGGGCGATTAGCTCAGCGGTAGAGCGTCCGCTTTACACGCGGAGGGTCGGGGGTTCGAACCCCTCATCGCCCACCATCCGGACGGGGGGGGGGGGCCCCACAGCAGAGCCCCGCCCCCCCCCCCCCCCGCACCCCGGCGCCCC